>JACPVN010000011.1 GCA_016191715.1 Ignavibacteriota bacterium
AATACCAGCCCACCAACTATGAGTTGCTGAACTTGCATTGGAAGTGGTTTGATGCCAGACATCCTCCATCCCACCGAAAAGAATTTGAGTTGTCCAGCCGTTTGTTCCGTTTTCCATGTTGTCAGAGAAAAAAACGGTGGAGGTTGTTTGCATTGACTCATTGAGTTTGATTTGTACTTCCGGCTTCAATGCAAATGTGTTCACTCCGATTTTATTCAGTTTTGTTGATTGCTGAATCCGGAGATTGTAATCGTTCATCTGCTCATTGGCAGATATTGCCCGAAGGATTTGCTCCTTCGTTTTATCAGAAGTAATTTTTCCTGCTTGCGATGCAGATAAAATTGTTACACAAAGGAAAGAGAGCATAACAATAATAAGCGAGAGCGAACCGTAAAGGTTTACTCTGCGCGGGAAAAATGAAAACGTACAAAAGTTTTTCATAGAAGTGTTCCCTAAATTGTAAAAAATATGTGAAAGAAACTGTGCGTGCGGTGTGTCGTCAACAATGATGGGGTTGGCAACGGCGGACAGTAAGAAGTTACAAATTCCCTTATGGAATGTCAAGAAAGAAAGTCATATTCAGGAGAATTATTTTTCGAGTTGAAACATGACTTTTGTAGAAAACAGGAGTTAATTCCCCACTTTGAGAAGTACCAATGTCAAATCATCGTCCTGTGAGGAGTTTCCGGAGAATCTCTTCACATCTTTGACGATTTCATCAAGCATTTCCTCAACCAGAAAGCCACGGTAGCGATTGAGGATTTTGCTCAAACGGAGATTTCCGTACTGTTCCCGCTTTTCATTCATGCTTTCCGAAATACCGTCGGTGTATAAAACTATCATATCACCATATCCAAGTTTTACGGTCTCTTCTTCATATTTTGAACCGGGCAACATACCGAGACCGAAACCGTTTTTCTTCATTTCAACCATTGAGCCATCTGCACGGATGATGAGAGGGAAACAATGTCCCGCATTGACTGAATGCATGGTTGAAGTTCGCGTATCAAATATACAAAGTGCAAACGTGATAAATTTTTCTGCCGTAGAATTTTCGTAAATGAACTGATTGAGTTTCGTCGTCAAATCAACCGAAGAAAAGCGGAGTTCACGATACGCATGGAGAGATGCGTGGAGTGTGGAAACAAGTAACGCCGCAGGAATCCCTTTGCCCGAGACATCTGCTATGACAAGTCCAATCCTGTGGTCATCGAGTTTCAGTATATCGAAGAAATCTCCTCCGACTGCGTGACAGGGAATTGATAACGAGCCGAGTTGCAATCCTTCAATTTTCGGAAGCGTTTTGGGAAGAATCTGTTGTTGAATTTGCGCGGCGACTTCCAGTTCCCGTTCCATTCTTTGAATTTGAATTTCCGCTTCATGTAATCTTGCGTTTTCAATTGCCAATGTTGCAGGAATTGATAACGATGAAAGAAAACTCTGGTCATCGGGTGTGAAGTACCCTTTATTTTTATTTAAGATTTGAAAGACCCCGACGATCTCTCCCTTCTTATCTTTCATCGGCGTACAAAGCATCGTTTTTGTTTTGAAGCCGGAACGTTTATCGAATTCTTTATCAAAGCGTTTATCCTGATATGCGTCTTTTAAGTTTACCGTCCTTCCGGTTTTCGCAGCGCTCCCTGCAATGCCATGACCGATAGGTAAACGAAATTCCTTTACTTCACCCCCCTTTGTAACCTGAGACCAGATTTCACTTTTTTCTTTATCAATGAGATAAATTGTTCCACGCTCTGCCTGAAGATATTTTGTTGCAAGGTCAAGAAGAATAGACAGAATTTTCTTCAAGTTCAACGATGAATTGAGAAGGTTGCTCGCCTCGACAAGTGCATTGAGGCGTTTGATAATTTCAGTCTGTTTTGAAGTTGCTTCAGCCATACGATAGTGAATTATTATTTGATGGTTAGTTCATTCAGAATATTTTGTGCGCCGGTATATTTGTCTAAATAAAAAAGTATGTATCTGCAATCAACATTAATCGTGCGATTATATTTTTCCTGATACATATAATCACCCGCCATTCCTTCCCAATTTCCATCAAAGGCGACACCGATGAGTTCCTCTTTCCCTTTCAGCATC
>JACPVN010000012.1 GCA_016191715.1 Ignavibacteriota bacterium
ATTTTATCCGGCATCTGAAAATTGGGTGTTCCCATGTATATCCTTTTCGATTATCCTGCAATTACTTTGAATAAAGCTCAACAACAAGTTGTTCGTTCGCATTGAGCGGTATGTCGGCGCGTTCAGGAATACTCAGGAACGTTCCCGCCATTTTCGCTTTATCTAAACTAACCCATGTCGGTAGCATTGAATCTTTAATGCGCTTCATCGAAGAATGAAAAACTTCCAGTTTCTTACTTCGCTCGCGGATTTGTACCACTTCTCCGGGGCGAATGAGATACGATGGTATAGATACCACTTTATCATTGACCAACAAATGTCCATGATTGACAAGTTGCCGTGCGGCTTTGCGCGATGGTGCAAATCCCATACGGTACACAACATTATCCAACCGGCGCTCTAACAACTTCACAAGGTTTTCACCCGTTCTTCCGGGTTGGGCTAATGCTTTTTCAAAATACTGACGAAATTGTTCTTCCATTAATCCATACATACGACGGATTTTTTGCTTCTCCCGAAGTTGAACTCCGTACTCCGACGTTTTCTGACGACGAGACTGGCCATGCTGACCGGGAGGATATCCTCTCCGTTCAACCGGACATTTTTCCGTAAAGCATTTTGTTCCTTTGAGGAACAACTTCGTACGCTCTCTTCGGCATAAACGACAACTTGAATCTAAATAACGACCCATATTTTCCTTACTTGATCAACAATACATTAAAACTGAATTAGACGCGGCGGCGTTTTGGAGGTCGGCAACCGTTGTGTGGAATCGGCGTGATATCCCGAATGCTCAGGACTTCCAATCCACATGTCGTTAATGAACGGATTCCCGCTTCACGACCGGAGCCGGGACCCTTGACAAAGACATCCACTTTCCGTAATCCCAAATCAAACGCTTCCTTTGCGGCGGCTTCTGCTGAAACCTGAGCGGCAAAAGGCGTGTTCTTTCGTGAACCTTTGAATCCATTTCTTCCTGCCGATGACCAACTAATCACATTGCCATACACATCGGCAATAGTAATCTGAACATTGTTAAATGTTGCTTTGATAAACACTTTTCCGGTAACATCAACCTGGACGCGGCGTTTCTTTTTTGATGCTGCCGCAGACGCATTACTTTGTTTTGCCATAATAATCCTGTTCTGAAATTACTTCTTCGCGGCGGCTTTCTTCTTGCCGGCGACTGTCTTACGTTTTCCTTTACGCGTTCTGGAATTTGTCTTTGTCCGTTGACCGCGCACAGGTAAACCTTTCCGATGACGCAAACCGCGGTAGCAGTTAATGTCCATCAATCGTTTGATGTTCATTTGCACCTCGCTACGCAGTGCGCCTTCTACTTTGAAATCGCTTGTAATGATGGAACGGATTTTTGCTACTTCTTCATCCGTTAATTCACTCACGCGTTTATTAAAATCCACGCCGGCAGAAGTGAGAATTTTCTTCGCACTTGTTCTGCCGATACCATGGATATATGTCAGACCAATTTCTGAACGTTTTTGTTTTGGTAAATCAACTCCGGCGATACGAGCCACGCGGTATTACCCTTTCACTTAATTGTTACTGATTAACCTTGACGTTGCTTATGTTTTGGATTTTTACAAATAATCCGCACAACGCCATTGCGTTTGATAATTTTACAATTATCACATAATTTCTTTACTGATGAACGAACTTTCATTTCTTACTCATTTATATCTGTAGATAATACGTCCTTTAGTCAAATCGTATGGCGACATTTCGACGGTGACTTTATCGCCAACTAAAATTCTTATATAATTCATTCTCATTTTTCCGGAGATGACTGCCAATATCTCATGCCCATTGTCGAGCTTCACTCGAAACATCGCGTTGGGCAATGTATCAGTAATCACTCCATCAATTGTAATGGGACCTTGTTTTGCCATTCAGTTCCTTACACTGTTAATATTTCTGCGCCATTTTCCGTTATTAAAACCGTATGCTCGAAGTGAGCGGATGGAAATCCATCTTCTGTCTTTACAGTCCAACCGTCCGAGTCGGTAAACACATCGAATGCACCTGCATTCACCATCGGTTCGATTGCGATTGTCATGCCCGGCAGTAATCTCATCGTCGGGCTTTTTTCTGAAAAATTCGGGACATTCGGTTTCTCATGGAGTTGTCTTCCAACTCCGTGACCGACTAATTCCCGCACAACCGAGTAACCGTTCTTTTCAACATATTCCTGCACTGCTTGGGAAATATCGCAGACACGGTTTCCTTTTGTTGCCTGGTCAATTCCTTTGTACAACGATTCTTCCGTTATTCTCATCAGTCGAAGTTTCGCTTCGGAAATTCGACCGACACGGTACGTCCATGCACCATCGCCGTAATAGTTGTTCTTTTTTACACCAACATCTATGGAGATGATTTCCCCTTCTTTTAAAAGGTAGTCGTTCGGAATTCCATGAACAACCTGGTCATCTACAGAGGCACAAATACTTGCAGGAAATTTATTGTGCTTATTAAATCCGTAACCTTTGAACGCCGGAACCGCATCTTGAGAGCGGATAAAATCCTCGGCAAAACTATCTAATTCTTTTGTGCTGATACCAGGCCGAATTATCTGACCCAACAATCTTAAAACTTCAGCGACAATCCGACTGCTGTTTCGTATGAGTTCTATTTCATACGAAGATTTGATTAATGCTTTCGACATATCCTGCTGACGACGAGCAGAACCATCTTACCGATTAAAATCTTCTGCCTTTGAGCTTGCCGCTCTTCATAAATCCATCGTAGTGGCGCATCAACAAATGTGACTCAATTTGTTGTAATGTATCTAACCCTACACCGACGATAATCAACAAACTCGTGCCGCCAAAGAAACTTGCAAAACTCGATGTAACACCCATGTTCATCATAAATCCCGGAAGTATTGCAACGATGGCAAGAAAGAAAGAACCGGGAAGTGTAATCTTCGTGAGAATGTTATCAATAAAATCCGATGTATGTTTTCCGGGTCTGATACCGGGAATAAAGCCGCCTTGCTTCTGCATATTTTCTGCAACGTCTTTCGGATTAAAAGCGACTGCTGTATAAAAATATGTGAAGAAAATAATCATCAGCGCATAGACCGCCGAGTATGTTATCGAGGTGTATTGGAAATACCCTGCAATTGATTGCATAAATTCGCTGTCCGGGAAGAATGTCAGAATGGTGTTCGGGATGAACATAAGCGACTGCGCGAAAATAATCGGCATAACGCCTGCAGTATTCACACGCATCGGAATGTACTGAGTGACTCCGCCATACACTTTCCTTCCGACAACTCGCTTCGCATATTGAACAGGAATTCTTCGTGTTGCCTGTGTAATCATAATGACGCCGGCAACGATTAACACCATTAGCGCGAGTATAATCAATTCGATAATCGGTCCACGAACACCGGAACGGAGTAACTGATATTCGTCGAGTAATGCCGAAGGGAAACGGGCAATAATTCCGATGAAGATAATCAAGGAAATACCGTTGCCAATCCCTCGTTCAGTAATTTGTTCGCCAAGCCACATTACAAAGACTGTCCCCGCTGTCAACACAATCATGGTTGAAAATTGAAACATGAACGGACTCACGGCAGCATGAACAATAGGAACTCCACCCGCATTCATGCTCATTAGTTGAACACTCATTCCCCACGCTTGTAGAATTGAAATGAATACCGTTCCGTAGCGGGTGAGTTGAGTAATCTTCTTTCTTCCTTCTTCACCTTCTTTTGTCAATTTTTGAAAGTAAGGAATAACAGCGCCAAGTAACTGTATGATAATTGATGCGCTGATGTATGGCATGATGCCGAGCGCAAACACAGCCGCATTGCTAAACGCGCCGCCGACGAATAAATCATACAAACCGAAAAGCGTATCACCCGCTCGGTTCTTGGTTGCTTCGACAAGTACTTTCCCATCAACACCGGGGAGCGTGACATGTGAACCGATACGAACGACTATCAAGAGAAGAGCAGTGTAAATAATACGTTGCTTTAACTCCTGAATCTTAAAGATATTTCGAAAACTTTCGCTTAATCTAACCATCGTGTTTCACTTCTTACCGTGAACCTGTGACAACTGTTTGGGCTGAACCGCCTGCTGACTCGATTTTTTGTTTTGCTGTCTCACTGAAAGCGTGAGCAACAATGTGTAACTTTGTTTTAATTTCCCCTTCACCAAGGATTTTCACCGGCGTCGTTCTTGAAGAGATTGCGCCGATAGCAAATAAAAATGCAGGGTCAATTATATCTGCAGTAAGTTTTCCCTTATCTGCAAGTTCTTCCAACCGTGCGACATTCACTGCCTGATATTCAACACGGAACGGACTGAAGAATCCAACTTTAGGGATACGACGATTTAACGGCATCTGTCCGCCTTCGAACCAATTACGGAACTTTGCGCCGGAACGTGAGTGCGCGCCTTTGTTTCCCTTCGTCGCCGTTCCGCCGTGACCGGAACCCTGTCCACGACCAATGCGCTTCACGCGCTTCCGTGAACCTTCCGCGTAC
>JACPVN010000013.1 GCA_016191715.1 Ignavibacteriota bacterium
AAAGTGCGGATTATTTTCACAGCGAATGTGAGTAAAGTGTTGGAAATGACCCCGGACCATCTTGTCTATAATGTTGTGAAAGTAGATACTGCAAACATGAAAGAAATAGCATTGTTGAATGTTAGTGATAAACCCATCCGGATAACGGAAATTACATCCGATACAAAGGATATTATTTTTGACATTGCAGACAAAGAGATTGCACCGGGAACTCAAGGTATTATCAAATGCAATCTTCAGCCGAAAGAGACAGGTATCAAAAAAGGAGAAATCCGTATTAAGACTGACAATGCAAAGGTACCTGAATTAGTTGTAAAATATTTCGCCTTGGCAAAAGATAAAAACGCTCCAAAACTTATCAAACAGTAACACACCGTTATGCATCAACACGATGCAGTAATTATTGATGCAGTCAGAACTCCAATCGGAAGATATGGCGGCATGTTGCGCGATATTCGACCCGATGATTTAAGCGCGATTGTCATGAGAGGATTACTTGAGCGAACGCATCTCGAACATCACCACATCCAGGATGTTCTGTGGGGATGTGCAAATCAGGCAGGAGAAGATAACAGAAATATCGCGCGGCAGGCATTGCTCCTTGCCGGACTTCCTCACACTGTTCCCGGAACAACGATGAATCGTCTTTGCGGCTCAAGCATGGATTCGCTTCATCATGCGGCGCGTGCAATCTGGTCGGGCGATGCTGAGTGTATTCTCGTCGGCGGAGTTGAAAGTATGAGTCGTGCACCATATTCCATTCCGAAAAATCAATCAGGTTTATTCGGCAATCTCACGGCATACGATACTGCACTTGGTTGGCGTTATCCGAATCCAAAACTCTCGGCTATGTTTCCGCTCGAACAAATGGGAGAAACGGCTGAGAATCTTGCTGAGAAATATTCCATTTCCCGTGAAGCACAAGATGAGTTTGCATTGAACAGTCATGCAAAAGCAATAAGAGCACAACTTCAGGGAATGTTTGACGATGAAATTGTTCCGGTAAAAATCCATACACGAAAAAATGAAACACTTCTCATAAAGAAAGATGAAGGACCGCGTGTTGATACTTCATTGGAGAAACTCTCGAAACTCCGTCCGGCGTTCCGGCAAAACGGAACAGTGACTGCCGGAAATTCTTCCTCGCTCAATGATGGCGCTTCCGCAATTCTTATAACGAGTGAAAAGAAAGCGCAGAGTTTGAAACGTACGCCGATTGCAAGAATTGTATCTACCGGAGTTGTGGGCGTTAATCCCCGTTTCATGGGTATTGGTCCAGTTCCCGCGACACAAATGGCGCTCAAAAAAGCAGAACTATCTCTGAACGATATCGGTCTCATCGAACTGAATGAAGCGTTTGCCGCGCAATCGCTTGCAGTCATTCATGATTTGCAGATTGACCAGACTAAACTCAATGTCAACGGAGGAGCGATTGCACTTGGACATCCTCTCGGTTGTAGCGGTGCTAGAATCATCACGACACTCGTCCACGAAATGAAACGACGGAGAGTTCGTTACGGATTAGCAACAATGTGTATCGGCGTCGGACAAGGAATAAGTACAATTATTGAATCACTTCATCATTGACGATTGATTCATTATTTTTATTTTTCAAACGTCAATGACTCTATCGTCAATCGTCAATCTCATTTTTATGAAATCAAACATCAAATCAATTCTCAAAATAATTTTCTTCGGACTCATCACTATTCTCATCATCATTCAGTTTCTGCCGATAGGAAAGAACCACACAAATCCTCCTGTAATGAAAGAACCGCAATGGGATACTCCGCAAACGCGGGCTACATTCATCCGTGCGTGCGCCGATTGCCACAGCAACGAAACGAAATGGCCCTGGTACAGTAATATCGCTCCGGTTTCATGGCTGATTCAAGACCACGTGGATGAAGGACGTGAACATCTCAATATTTCCGAATGGGGTATGAGAAAGTATCATGAAGATGATGCAGTGAAAGAAGTTGAAAAAGGTGCGATGCCCTTAGAGGGGTATCTCTTTCTTCATTCCGAGGCAAAACTGACTCAGCAGGAAAAAGAAGAATTCATTCAGGGATTGAAGGCAACGTTCGGTTCGGAGGAAGAAGAAACAGAACACACGGAAAGTGAAATTGAAGAGTAACACAAGAAACGGCGTAATGGAATTCCTGAGTGATGGAGTAATTTTAAACTCCATCAATCCATTCCTCCTCAATGCAATCAAAATAATCGTTCAATAAGGTATGATTGAAACACTCAGAGAACTGTATGAACACCAAGCGTGGGCTGATGCAGAACTATGGCGGGCGGTTGTTGCTCATCCTCAGGCACTAGAGGATACACTTATTCGTGAACGATTTTATCACTATCATCTGGCGCAAGATGCGTTTTTACTTATCGTACAGAAGAAACAACTCATCTTCAAACCACTTGAAGATTATAAAACAATGAACGATTTGTATGAATACGCGAAAGGAAATCATATCTTTGCACTACAGTTCATTCAAGATATTACTGAGGAATTTCTTGCAGAGAGAGTTTTCATTCCATGGTTCAAAGAACCTCGTCTGATTATTACTAAAGGTCAATCGTTATTGCAAGCCGTGATGCATAGTCAATACCATCGGGGACAAAACGCATCACGATTAAAGGACCTCGGAGGGAAACCGCCTCTTCTCGACTACATCGCATGGCTTCAACAAGAACGACCTCAAGCACCTTGGTTGTAACTTTTGTTCTGAGTTCTTTGCTCTTCGTTCATAGTAAAAGTTTACTCCATTACTCCAAAAATCCATTACTCCGTTGCTTCATCACTCATCCCCCTCTATTCCACTCACACTGAAACAAACGAAGATTATTTCGTGGCGGTGATTCCCGCCATCTCCATCAATTTCTTTACCTCCGGCTTCGTCAGGTGTCTCCATTCACCCTTTGATAATCCTTCGTATGTAATATCTGCGTACGCGACACGGTCAAGTTTTTCGACTTCGTATCCGAACGATTCAAACATCCTATGCACCTGACGATTTCGTCCTTCATGAATGATAATGCCAATAATTTTTCCTTTCGCCGCTCCGATTGTATAAACTTCAGCGGGTGAAGTCTTTCCGTCCGAAAGACGGATTCCCTGTTCAAGTTTTCTTGCATCATCTTTCGTCAGAACTTTATCGAGTGTTGCCTTGTATGCTTTTTTGATTTCATGTCGCGGGTGCATCAGTTTGTGAGCAAGTTCTCCGTCGTTCGTAAGCAACAAAATTCCGGTGGTGTTCCTATCGAGCCGACCAATGGGAAAAATACGCTCACGCACGTTCACGTAGTCCATTACAGTTGTTCTTCCGCGCTCATCGCTTGCCGTTGTAATGCAATCTTTCGGCTTATTGAATGCGATATAAACCAACTTATCGAGATTTACCACTTGCTTTCCATTCACAAACACTTTGTCTCGTTCAGTCTGGACTTTCGTCCCAAGTTCCGTTACAAGTGTTCCGTTGATTTTCACTTTGCCTTCAGAGATTAACTCATCTGCCTTGCGACGGGAACAAACTCCCGCATCAGCGATGAATTTATTCAGTCGGACTAAACCTTTTGGCATTTTATATTCGTTTCGGGTTTTCATTTCTTGTTCTTTGCTCCTGGTACTTTGTTCTTGGTACTTTGTCTGTTGTATTCTTTCAATAATTTCTCCCACTCAACATCAAATCTAATTTTTTCTTCTCGAAATTCTTTGAGCGAAATAATCCGGGCAACTTTTTGTATTCTACGAGGACGTTCATTATAAATTAAATACCATTGTCTTCGTAATACTTCCATCGCGGCAATTCGTTCTTCCGGCGTTTTGGAAGCCCAATACTCACTATCAACATCTTCCGAATCCTTCAACTTCATTATTCGGACTACATTCTTTGTGCTTCTTTTAGCCATAATAATTCTCAGAATAACTTTTCACTTTTCACTTTGAACTTTTCACTTCTTTATGAAACGGATAACGATTAACTGATTACACTTTCATCTCCACTCGCAGGCGGCGGTAAACTTTCCTCAACCGAAATCTCCTTCAGTTCCCCCGTCTCACTCACAACAGTACTTCCTAATTGTTCTTCAATTTCTTCAGGAGTTTTACCCATACGTTTGAGAATCTCCCGCTCCATTTCACTCGATTGTTCGGCAAGGATTTCATCAATCTCACGCGGCTTTGGCAAATCTGCCAAGTCGTTGATGCCGAAATGTTTGAGAAAATCATTCGTTGTTCCGTACAGTAATGGGCGACCGGGAGTTGCGGCACGCCCGACAATTGTAATTAATCCGCGTTCGAGAAGTTTATGAATTGCATAATCGGCATTGACGCCGCGAATCGCTTCAAGTTCGGATTTTGTTACCGGCTGTTTGTACGCAATCACTGAAAGTGATTCAAGTACCGACTGTGAGAGTTTCCGCTTCGACTTTTCTTTAATCATCCGACCGAGCCAATCAGCGAACTCCGGTTGCGTTGCACATTGATATCCGCCTGCGATGTGAATGATGCGGAACGGACGATTCGTTTGTGCATACTCTTCGTTGATGCTTTGAATCGTCGCAAGCATTTCTTCTTCTTTGATTCGAAACCTCATGCCGGTGTACTCCGACGAACCCATAATTGTCTGGAGTTGCTTCACCGTCAACGGCTCGTCCGAAGCGAAGATGAGCGCCTCGATGATCTGACGCTTATTTTCAGATGGTGGAATCGGCTGTTCCAACAGGTTGTTCTTCCTTTAGTTTATACACAATAAAATCGTCTTCGTTTTCTGAGGGCTTCAATCCGATGAACCGTTGTTTTACCATTTCTAACATTGCAATAATCGTGACTATGATACGAATTTTCTCCGTCATATGCTCAACCAATGCGATAAACCCTATTTCATCCTGCATCCTGAATACATCGGCAATGTAACTCATCTGCTCATCAATCGTTACGTTCATCAATTCTACATCGTGATACATTTTTTTCGGAATCCTGTCGAGAACTTTTCTGAATGCCGCGATGAGATTAAACATCGTAATGTCTTTCAAACTCGCTTCCTGGTCTTCGATAGAAATCAGTTTCGGGTCGGCATGAAATCCCTGACGGTAGAAATATCTGCTCTGTTCATATTCCAATCCCTGCATTGCGAGACTTGCTTCTTTGAAGCGTTTATATTCCAACAATCGCCGGACAAGTTCAGCGCGGGGGTCTTCCTCCTCCTCGAAGTTTTCATCACGCGGCAGTAACATTCGCACTTTAATTTGCATCAATTCCGCCGCCATGACGATGAAATCGCCTGCAATTTCTAAATCCAACTCCTGCAATAAATGCAGATATTCTAAAAACTCTTTGGTGATTTTCGCGATAGGAATATCATAAACATCCAACTCATCCCGTTTGATGAAAAAGAGCAACAGGTCGAGCGGACCCTCAAAGGCATGGAGTTTTACTTTGTACATTTTCGCCTGTGAAGATACTAAGACGGTTGACAATTACCAATTGACCTGCACGGCTGAGTTGATAGTTTTTGGTTTTTCGATTTCACTGCTCACCGCTCATCGCTGAAACCGGAACGGAACCAGGAAACTACCTCACTTCCACAACCACTTCCTCATCCTTCACATCCCATGTCCCCGAAACAATTTCTTCTTTCCCACGAACGAGAATCCATGAATGGTCGTAAGGCATCAGTTCGGGTTCTGCTTTGGGACTTAGCGGTGCAATCCAACACATAATTCCATTTGCGATGTATGGATTTTCTATCGCTTGAATAAAAGTGAGTGTGCTATCAAACGTCGCTTCCTGATTGATAACAATTGAATCGCCGTTGAACTGATGAGGGAATTTCATCATTTGCTCGGCAACAACTCTGTTCTCGTTCGGTTTGCCGTAAAGAAAAACTCTGTCGTTCTGCAAATCCGCAAGAGAAATTCCAGTGTCCGGTTTAATGGTGAATGACCATCCTGCATTATCCATTTCCGATGAATCGTGTTGAGCGCGTTGCATGAGATACTCATAATTGTTCAACGTTCCGACAATCATTACTCCGTCGGATGGTTCGCGCAAATCTCCCAAGCGAACAGGGAGTTTGCGAAACTTGAGAACATCGCCGTTCGGGTCGAGTCGTGCAAATGTTGGTTTGTCGTTCGTCAATGTTTCAAATCCAATATCATTCTTGTAGTTTCCGGCGCTATCCGCCCCAAGCCATACACGAGTCTTCACCATTTCGGAAGGCGTCTCTACTCCAACATCCACAAACGTCGTGAACTTATCATATCCGACGATTCGAACACGACCTTTCGTTTGCCACTTGTTCTCCTTCTGTGATGCTTTTACGTTGTAAATTTTCATTCGGGGAATTCCCTTCCCTTTTACCCATTGCTCGAAAAACCAATCGAACTTTTTGCCGGATAATTCTTCAACAAGTTTTTGAAACTTTTCCATCGTCGCAGTCTTTTCTGTAAATCGTTTCGCATACTGATGAAGCATCCCGACAAATAATGAATCACCCAAAAGATTTCTCAGCATGTTATGCACGAACGATGCTTTGAGATAATGCGTCGGCATTGCGCGTAAATCCGCACGTTGCTGAAGCGGAATATCCAATCCCTTAAGCGAGCGTGTGATGAGCGAACGAAGCAGAGGATGATTCACCAATGAATCGCGCAGAGTCATCGTTCCGCTTGATTCGCTGAACAACCGCGCGGAGTATTCACACATTCCCTCAGAAAGAAACGCCGCATCTTTTTCTTCAATGAACACCGAAATGGGCCACCATTGGTGAGCAACTTCGTGCGGTAAAATCATCGGATATTTGTTGAACACGTCTTCCGTCTCAAATGCAAGTTTCTTTACAAGAATCATTGATGGAGTTGCAATTGCAAGCACTGCTTTTCCCGCAACCCAGTTTTCCACTTCGATAATTGATAGTTTGGGAAACCTGTACGGTGTAAAAATCTTATTGTAATAATTCAAGACAGAATCAGTTAGTGAGAGAATTCGAGCCGCCTGTACCGAATCTTCTTGAAAGAGGAATGTCGAAATAGGAACGATGCCCCCCTCCTTCTTTTCTTTTTTGAATTTCCCTGCGCAAATCCAACCGAGCATCGGGACGGCTTGATTCAATTCCCACACAAATACATTCACCTCGCCGACAAAGTCTTTCTCGATTAAACTTCCCGGTGCAATTGCTTCCCAA
>JACPVN010000107.1 GCA_016191715.1 Ignavibacteriota bacterium
GATTCGCTTGCCGGTCGCAGTCAAATTGTACCGTTGAATTTTCAGAAGAATAAACCGTTCATCATCGAAACACAACTGAACTTGAACGAACCAAAACTTTGGTCGCCGGAGTTTCCTGATTTGTATGTGGTGAAGTGTACCATAATCCGGGATGTTGCCGGAGTGACTGAGACGATTGATGAGTTCACAAGTGAAATCGGACTTCGGCAGTTCACATGGAAAGCCGGAGAGTTGTATGTCAATAATAATCTGACAACGCTCAAAGGAATTTTGTATCACGAAGACCATCCGTCGTTCGGTTCAGCGCTCACGTACGATGTCATGAAGCGGGATATTGTCAGCATCAAATCGCTCGGAGCAAATCTTATTCGATTTCCGTATCCGCCGCATCCGTATCTCATTAAACTATGCGACCAATATGGATTGCTCGTGATGGAAGATATTCCGTTGGTCGGAGTGCCGAATGAAATCTTGCTGAAAGATTATTTTCAGGAAATCGCGGTTACCTATTTGAAGGAGATGGTTGTACGGGATAAACAACATGCTTCCCTGCTTGCGTGGGGAATTGGCGATGATTTTGAAATGGAAGCAGGCGGCAAGTGCGAATACGTCAGTACGGCGAAAAGTATTATCAAATCATTAGATGACCGACCTGTTTATTTTTCAAGTCGTAGGGTAAACGAACCTTGTTTCGAGTTTGTTGATATGATTGCCGTGAACGGGTATGAAACTGAACCGGAAATATTACGAAACGTTCTGAATCAATATCGCTCGGCAAATCAGAACAAACCCATCGTGTTGGCGCGCTACGGAAAAACCATTGAGAAGGAAAACCGGAACGGATACAGCGACCCGCGTTCGCTGGAAGCGCAAGGACATTACATCAAGCAATGTGTTGAAGTTATCAAACAGGCAAAAATTGCCGGAGGAGTTTTGTGGGCGTATTCGGATTGGCGCGGCGACCGTCCGGCGCTGACGACTTATTCCTCTGACCCGTACATGCAAACGATGGGAATTGTCAGTTATGAGCGGGAGAAGCGTGTCGCGTTTGATGTTGTCCGTTCGTTATACAGCGGCGATAAAGTTCAGGCGCTTTCGTTCGGGAAGTTCTCACCGAGCGCTCCGATTATTTATGTCGTTGCCGGACTGATTGTGTTGATAAGTTTTGCGTTTTTCTACAACGGCAACCGTCGTTTCAGAGAAAGTGTGAACAGAGCGTTGATGCGGAGTTATAATTTCTTCGCGGATGTTCGCGACCAGCGCGTCGTCGCGTGGACACATTCCATCGTGTTAGTGCTTGTCTATTCGGTGACGTGGTCAATTATTCTTTCGAGCGTTTTCACACACTACCGCGAAAACATTCTGCTTGATAACATGCTGAGTCAATTTCTAAACGACACCATCAAAGAATGGTTTGTGCGTCTCGTGTGGATGCCGTCTAAATTCATTCTCATGATTTCGCTTCTCATCGCCGTGAAGATTGTTCTGCTCGCTCTGTTTGTGCGTGCTTGCGCGGTGGCAGTTCGTGCGCATGTTCATTTTTATCATGCATTCTCTGTCACGATGTGGTCCATGTTGCCGTACATCGTCCTCATCCCGATTTCGATGGTGTTGTATCGGTTGATGGAAAACCCGACGTATGTCTATGCTGTGGTAACAATTATGTTCCTTATTTCGGTGTGGGTATTTCTCCGTTTGCTCAAAGGCATTTCCATTATTTATGATGTGAAGCCGATGAAAGTATATGGTGGCGGCGTTCTTCTTCTTCTTCTTTGTCTCTTTGCTGTGTATGCCTATTTCGATTACACGCAATCAACTTCTATCTATTTGAAATATCTTCTTCAGTCAATGAACGTGACATACTGAGATGTATTTATCAAGTTTAGAAGTCATAGGATTTAAATCGTTCGCACAACGGGTTGACTTGAAATTCGATTCCGGTGTTACGGCGATTGTGGGACCGAACGGTTGCGGCAAAACAAATATCGTTGATGCGCTACGCTGGGTTCTGGGCGAGCAAAAATACAGTACGCTCCGAAGCGATAAGATGGAAGATGTCATCTTCAACGGAACGAGAAACCGGCGCGCGCTCGGCATGGCGGAAGTTTCGCTTATCATTGAGAACAACAAAGGAATTCTTCCGACTGAATATTTGCAGGTGACAATCACCCGCCGTGTGTATCGCTCCGGTGAAAGTGAATATCTGTTGAACAAAGTTCAATGCCGGTTGAAAGATATTCTTGATTTGTTTATGGATACGGGAATGGGACCCGATGCGTATTCCGTCATTGAGTTGAAAATGGTCGAGACGATCCTCAGCGAGACAGCAGATGAACGACGACGATTGTTTGAGGAAGCGGCTGGAGTGACCAAGTACAAGCATCGCCGAAAAGCCGCGTACAGGAAACTTGATGAAGTTCGTGTTGATTTATCCCGCGTGAATGATATTGTAAAAGAAGTTCAAAAGACAGTCAACCAACTTGAACGGCAGGCGAAGAAAGCGGAACAATTTAACGATGTAGCAGACCGGCTTCAAAAAATTGAGTTAGAATTGTTAGAGCGACAGTACAGTAATCTTCATCAAAAACTGGAATACTATACAAATCAATTTGCAGAGGCAAAAGCCCGGAGAACGCAACTTCAGCAAACGCTGAACGGCGAGGAAACCCACGCGGATGAATTACGTTCCGGCATGATGGAAATTGAACAACGACTGACGGAAATGAACCGGACAGTCAATCAGCAACGCGACCAACTGCATAAGGTGGAAGAAAGTCTTTCCATCGCGAAGGAACGACGGAATTCACTCAGTTCAAACATCGAACGGAATGAAAAAGAAAAACTTGAATTGCGCTCGCAGCGCGATAAGTTAGAGCAGGAACAATTCGGACTTCAGGCAAAGAACGAACAGTTATCAAAAGA
>JACPVN010000014.1 GCA_016191715.1 Ignavibacteriota bacterium
CTCGCGGAACAGCATTGACAATCCGATTTTTCCGTCTTTCGGTTCGAGTGTTTCGCTCTCCATAGAATTGACAGGCGGACCGTTCCTCCCCGGAAACGTTGATTACCACAAGTGGCAATTTCAGGGAGATTGGTACACACCATTATTCGGTTCAAGCAAAGTCGTGTTAGCATCTCAGACTTCGATAGGATTTGTCAGTGGCTTTGAAGAGAACTCGGTCATTCCGCCCCTTGAATATTTTTGGATGGGTGGAAGCGGACTCGGTGCGGTTGCAACAACTCCGTTGCGCGGATATGAAGAACGAAGTATCGGACCACGAAGCGATGCGGGAACAGAGTTAGGTGGAAAAGTGATGACGAAGCAAACTATGGAGTTACGTCTCGCTGTCACGCTCGAACCAATTCCGATTTATCTTCTCGCGTTCTTAGAAGGCGGAAATGTTTTTACGGATTTCTCTCATGCAGATTTATTTGATTTGAAACGCTCGTACGGTATAGGCGCACGATTGCTGATGAATCCGCTTGGGCTAATTGGTTTTGATTATGGCTACGGAATTGATGACGTCAGCGGCGGCACGTATGGTTTTCCCGATGGGACTGCTGATGGGTGGCAGTTTCATTTTCAGTTTGGCAGAGGATTTTGATATTGGTTGAGAGAAAAAGTATGATATGTATTAACCCCACGATTCCTGCCCGTCCGGCAGGCGGGTATCGTGGGGTGGTAAATAACAATTTCTTTGGCTTTAGCCATGATTCAGTGCTAAAGCCAAACGTCCTTTATGTTAAACACCCCATCCTAAAGGATGGGTTATAACATTTTGGTGTGAAATTTTTGAATAAAAAAGTACTCAGTTACAATTAATTTTAAACATTTAACAACTACAACACGAGGAACAAGTGAAAGTACAACATAGAAATATATTTTTAGTGATTATCATCGCGCTTCTTTTTGGCGAAATCGTCAATGCACAAACGATGAAAATCGGATACGTGAATTCCGCGAAGATTATGCAAGAATTTTCTGAAGCGAAAGATGCGCAAAAACAGATTGATGCCTTTCAAATGAAAATTCAGGATTCGCTCGATATGTTCAACAAAGAATATCAGGACAAATTGAAAGATTATCAGGCGAAAGAATCCATGCTGAACGAAACAGCGAGGAAAGAAAGTCAACAGGATCTTATCATGCTTGAGCAACGATACAATGAATTCCGCGAAAGAAAATTAGGACGTGACGGAGAATTGGCAATCGTTACTCAACGCCTGCTCGACCCGATTAAAGATAAAGTTCTCAAAGCAATTGCCGCGCTTGCGAAAGATGAAAAACTGACGTTCGTGTTTGATAAGAACGAAGCGATTCAAATCTTGCTCTATGGCGATGTGAAATACGATTACACTAATTTAGTGCTTGACCGTCTCACCCGCGGCAAGTAAATCAAAAATCAAAAGGATTACAAAGATGATTCTGAAATATTTATTCAAAACAGTTTTATTGTTGATGTGTTTCGCTTTTGTTGTGAATGCACAATCGAAAATTGGCTGGTTCAATTCACAAGCGATCATGGAGAAATATCCCGAAGCGCAGGATGCACAACATCAACTCGATAACATCGTCGCCGATTGGCAGGCAGAACTTGCCAAAATGCAAAACGAATGGAAAAAGAAGTTTGAAGAGTACGATAAAAAGAAACTCATTCTCACCGACCAGTTACGCGCTGATTCTGAAAAAGAATTGCGCGAACTTGACCAAAAGATTTCTGAATTCCGGAACAAAAAGTTCGGGCAGAACGGCGAACTGTTTCAAAAGCAGAACGATTTGATGAAGCCGGTACAAAACAAGATTTACAAAATTCTTGAAGATGTCGCGAAAGATGAAGAATTTGATTACATCTTTGATAAGAGCGGTGAAATCCTGCTCATGTATTCAAATCCTGCTCTTGATATGACTCAAAAGGTGTTGGAGAAACTGACGAACTTCTCCGAATCGAAATGACACTTGGTGAAATTGCCCGGTTGCTGAACGGTGAGATTTCTTCAGGCGCGGAAATTGAAATCGAACGGCTTGCAAAGATTGAAGATGCGGGCGAAGGTGAAATTACTTTCTTCGCAAATCCGAAATATGCACGCCATCTCAGTACAACATCGGCAACGGCAATACTCATTTCAAAAAATGTCGAAGCAAAAGAACTCACACAACGAACGACACCGATTTACGTTGTTCAGGTTGATGATTCGTATCGTGCCTTTCTGCAACTTATTGAAGTCTTTCATCCTCAGGCAACTCCACTACGAAAAGGAATTCATTCTTCAGCAGTGATTTCACAGAGCGCAACGTTCGGTGAAGGTGTTGCAATCGGCGCGTGCGTTGTCATTGGTGATGGGTGTTCGATTGGAAATAATGTGACGATACATCCAGGAGTTGTGGTAAGCGAACACGTCGCGATAGAGGAGGGAAGTTTATTGTATCAAAACGTTTCTGTGCGTGAAGGATGTAAAATCGGAAAACGAGTCATCATTCACCCCGGAACAGTTGTTGGGAGTGATGGATTCGGATTTGCGCCGACTCCGGATGGAACGTATGAGAAAATTCCTCA
>JACPVN010000015.1 GCA_016191715.1 Ignavibacteriota bacterium
AACTCCGCAACGGAGAAAAGCTTGATTTTGCTGGATGAAGTAGGGCGCGGCACAAGTACGTTTGATGGTATCAGCATCGCATGGTCGCTGACGGAATATCTTCACAATCGCATCGGTGCGAAAACACTCTTTGCAACACATTACCACGAACTGAACGAACTTGCCGACCTTCATCCACGAATTAAGAATTACAAAGTTGATGTGCGTGAATATGGCGACAAAGTTATTTTCCTCCATAAAGTCAAACCCGGCTTCGCCGACCATTCATACGGAATTCAGGTTGCCCAAATGGCGGGATTACCTGAGGAAGTGACGGAACGAGCGAAGAGTATTCTTAAGAATTTAGAAGGCTCTGAGTTAAATGTACATGATGCTCGATCCTCGATGCCGGATGCTGAAAAATCTCCGAACAGTGAGCATCAAGCACCAAGCATCAAGCATCAGCGGCGAATCAGTGTGCCTGAAATGCAACTGACGCTATTTGAGATGCGTGATGATAAACTTCGTGAGGAACTTAAAAAGATTAATTTGGATACGATGACGCCGATGGAGGCGATGCAGAAGTTGGCGGAATTGAAGAAAAACTTGAAATGATTGGAATTATTGATATTTTGAATTGAATTCTTTAATATTACTACGACAAATAAATTATTGTTGAGATATGTCAAAAGAGATTACTTTCACCACACTTGAAGAGCAAGGTAAATCGTTACAAGAATATTCACTCTCTCTTACCCCGCTCGAACGGTTCGAATATCTTTATGAATTAAATCGTCGGGCATACGACTTTGAACATACGAAAAAACTTTCTGAATCAGATGAAATTCATATTTCCAATAAAGAGGAAACAGAAACTCTTGAGCAATTTCTAAGAAGACGGAACAAGGAAAAACGTGCTCAATCTCAATAGAGAATTCCTGACGTTCATCAAACTGCTTCATGAGAATAACGTAGAATATCTTCTCATTGGCGGTTATGCTGTTAACTACTTTGGCTACGCACGGCCGACCGGCGATTTAGATATTTGGGTAAATCCAACAAATGAGAATCACGATAAATTAATCAAGGCATTGAAGCATTTTCATTACAACACGGAGAAACTTGCTGAAAAAGATTTTACTCAACCCGTTGCCTTCTTTCTTGGTGAACCTCCCTTTCAAATTGATGTGCTAAATCGTATTTCGGGAATACATTTTTCTGATGCATATTCAAGAAGAAATATTTTAACAATTAAAGATGTACAAATTCAAATTATTCATCTTCAGGATTTACGAATCAATAAATTAGTTTCCGGAAGACACAGAGACTTAGATGATTTGGAAAATCTCCCGGAATCCTGACCATCAAAAGATAAACTGTCAACTACAAACCGTCAACCATCAAACAAATCTTATGAACCGCCGCAACTTCATTAAATCATCTTCCTTAGCCGCTACGCTCCCGCTTGTAGCATCAACTACGTTTGCACAACAACAATCAACAATTTCGCCCGCCTTAGGCGGGCAAGGCAATCCAAAATCAGAAATCTTCAAAGAGAGAATCAAACCCATCACGAAGGAGGAACGACTTGAGCGTGTAGAAAAAGCAAAGCGGTTGATGCATAGTCATAACATTGATGCGCTTCTGTTTGAAGGCGGAGTCACCCTTCAATATTATACCGGAGTTAATTGGGGGCGAAGCGAACGGGTGTTTGCAATGGTTCTGCCGAGAAACGGTGAGCCGGTTTATATCGCACCGAAATTTGAGGAATCGAGAGCGCAGGAACAAGTTGGTGGTTCACGCTTGCTGACGTGGGAAGAACATGAAAATCCATATCAGTTAATCAAACAAATTCTCCGCGATCATAATATGTTGTTCGCGAAGGTTGGTGTTGAAGAGACCGTTCGGTATTTTGTAACAGAAAATTTAACAAAGGAAATCAGCACAGTGTCGTTAGCGAACGGGACACCGGTAACTGCAGGATGTCGCTCGGTAAAGTCGGCTCATGAAATTGAACTGATGCAAGTTGCGAACGATATTACGGCGGAAGTTTTCAAATCATCAGTCCCGCAACTGAAAGAAGGAATGACTGAACGGGAATTCGGTTCGATTATTTCTAAAACATTTTCTGAGTATGGTGTTGGCGGCGGAGCGTTGGTGTTGTTTGGTGAAAGTTCCGCACATCCGCATGGACTTGTCAAACAAAACAAGTTGAAAGAGAACGACATTGTGTTAATTGATGGCGGTTGCTCAGTCGAAGGATATGCTTCCGATGTTACACGCACAATCGCGTTCGGAAAATCAACCGAGAAAATGAAACAGGTGTTTGATATTGTTCGCACCGCTCAAACCTCAGCGCTCATCGCCGTAAAACCCGGTGTGCCGGGAGAACTGCTTGATGCAACCGCACGAAAGGAAATTGTTAACGCGGGTTACGGACCCGATTACAAATACTTCACTCATCGTCTCGGACATGGCATCGGCATGGAAGGGCATGAATGGTATTATCTTGTTCGCGGCAACAGGCATCCCGAAGAACCCGGGAACACGCACAGTAATGAACCGGGAATTTATATCGTTGGTGAGTTCGGTGTTCGATTGGAAGACACACTTCTCATTACAAATGATGGAGCGAAGTTGCTTCTACCACAAGCAGAATCTCTTGAAAAGATGTTTAAGATTTGAGGTTTGTGGTTACAGGTTCGTGGTTTGTCGTTTCAAGATTCAATCTTCATGTGTCATGCATCATGAATCTTCAATCAATAATCTTAAATCGTAAATCAATCCTAAAATATCAAGCATCTAGCATCAAGCATCAAGAATTACTAATTCAATCAATAATCAATTAAGGAAAAATGAGCCATGGTATTACAAGACATCAAACAACTGTTCGCATA
>JACPVN010000108.1 GCA_016191715.1 Ignavibacteriota bacterium
ACTTTAATTTCTCTTGGTGCTGATGAACTCGTGATGCATCCATTTTCTAATTTAGGACTAGTTGACCCTCCGTTAACACATAGAAAACAAAATCAAGAACAAATACAGTACGGTTCTGAGGACATTAGAAATTACATTGACTTTGTACGGAATGATGTCGGGTTATCAGACCAAGAACAAATGCAGCGTTCGTTTGAAATCATTTGCAAGGAAATTGGTGCTATACCTATCGGAGTAGCAAAAAGAAGTGCTCAATTGGCTTTATCGATGGGTGAAAAGTTACTATCTATGCATATGTTAGATAGTAACAAGGCGAAAACAATAGCAGAAACTCTTAATAAATCGTTTTATCATCATGGTTATCCATTAGGACGAACAGAAGCCAAAAGAATGGGACTCCCTATCACTAATCCTACCCGTGATATTGAAGAATTGTTCTGGAAAATTTATGAAAGTTTCGAAAAGGAGATGAAATTTAATGAACCTTTTGATCCTTTACAATTAGTTTTGAATGATAAAGTAGCATCGAATCTATTGGCCCCAACTCAACAAGTACAAATTCCAAGCAATTTACCGCCCGAGCTTTTACAGCAAGTTTATCAAGCCATATTAGCTCAAGTTCAAATTGTTCAGATTCCACCTATTGACTATGAACTTTATCAAGCATCAGTTGAGTCCTTAAAAGGTAAAAGTGACTATAGAACGACTGGTAAAATATTCTCAAATAAACTACCAGACAATAACATCTCTATTAATATTATTCAAACTTTTTCTGGCTGGAAATACTATAAAAATGAATAACAATAAGTCCAAAGCAACGATGGAAAATATGATTTATAGTTCAAATAGTAATAATGCTGTGTTACGGGATTGTGGTCCATTCAAAATATTCATATCAGATAAGGCAATTAAAGGTTTGAAAACTTTTGAATATAAACAAGCTACAAAACAAATTACAGTTGGTGAACAAATAAAAGTTGATACTAAACAAATAAAAACAGAACAAAAAAAAGTAAGTTTATAGAAATAACTCATTGCTTGTTTTCCACAAATAATCTTACCAGTATATTATTCGATTTTTTTGTTCTTGAATTTCAAAAAGTCTGCAAATGTATCCACTCATGATGATTAAAATATTATTTTCCTTTTTTTTGTTGTTGACAATTTGATAATGAGGAATATGTTATTTATTGTACAAATAAATATTTTACGTTTGATGAAGCCTGAGTAGGTTCCTGCTCAGGCATTTTTTTGATAGTTATCCAACCAGAATATTTGGAAGAAAAAATTATGAATAATGAAGTTGTCATAGTCAGCGCGTGCCGGACACCGATTGGTTCGTTTGGCGGAGCGTTAAATAATTTCACAGCGCCGAAACTTGGTGCATTTGCAATTGAAGAAGCGGTGAAGCGCGCGGGTGTAAAAAAAGAATTGGTGAATGAAGTCATCATGGGTTGTGTTCTTCAGGCGGGAGTTGGTCAAGCGCCTGCACGGCAAGCGGCGATATTTGCCGGCTTACCTGACTCCGTTCAAACAATGACCGTGCATAAAGTATGCGGCTCCGGTTTGAAAGCGATCATGCTTGGAACGCAGGCAATCCGGCTTGGTGATGCTGATGTAGTAGTTGCCGGAGGAATGGAAAGCATGTCGAACACGCCGTACTTGCTGGAGAAAGCGCGCACAGGGTACCGCATGGGTCACGGGCAAGTTGTTGACTCCATGGTGAAGGATGGATTATGGGATGTGTATAATAATTTTCATATGGGAAACGCGGCGGAGATTTGCGCAAAGGAATGTCAGATACCCCGCGAAGCGCAGGATGACTTTGCCATCGTAAGTTACCAGCGCGCCATTGAAGCGCAAAAGAACGGATTATTCAAAGAGGAAATTGTTCCGGTAAAGATTGAGCAAAAAGGAGCCGAGCCAATTATAGTGTCGGAAGATGAAGAGCCAAAGAAAGTAAAGTTTGATAAAATCAAAACACTGAAGCCCGCGTTTGATAAAGAAGGAACAGTCACAGCCGCAAATGCATCGAAGATAAACGACGGTGCGGCGGCGGTTGTGTTGATGTCGGAAGCGAAAGCGGAAGAACTTGGAATCAAGTCGCTTGCAAAGATTATCAGTTACGGTTCATTTGCTCAAAAGCCGGAATGGTTTACTACAGCACCCGCGTATGCAATGCAACAAGTTCTTGCAAAAGCGAATAAGAAACTTGAAGAGATTGATTTGTTTGAAATCAATGAAGCGTTTGCTGTTGTTAGTCTCGCGGTCAATAAAATTCTTGGTCTCGACCCGAACAAAGTGAATGTCAACGGCGGCGCGGTTGCACTCGGACATCCTATTGGCGCGAGCGGAACGCGCATCATGGTGACGCTTCTTCATGCGATGAAACAACGTAACGCCAAGACGGGAATGGCGGCGATTTGTATTGGTGGCGGGGAAGCAAGCAGTATCATCGTTGAACGAAACTAACTTTGCATTGGAGTTATGGAGTTATGGAGTTATGGAATTATGGAGTTATGGAATTATGGAGTTATGGAGTATTGGAGTGATGGAGTGATGGAGTATGATTGAGTACACGAAATTACGGAATATTAATCGTGGTTATATGAAACTCGATGTTTGGCAAAGAGCAATGGATTTGTATAGATTTGTTTGGGATTCTACTTCAAACAAAGGAATTGACTTTAAACTTCGTTCTCAGATAGTTAACGCGGCGCAGTCTGTTTCATCAAATATTTCAGAAGGATATTGTCGAAAGTCGGTAAATGAATACGTGCAGTTTCTTTATATTGGATTAGGGTCGCTTGGTGAAACGATGACAAGGATGATTGGTTTAAACACAACAAATCAAATGAGTGAATCTCAGTTTCGAGAGTTTGATATTCTCCATTACGAAATAGAAAACAAAATGCTTCGACTTATTGAAAGTCTTGAAAAGAAAAAAGATGACGGTACCTGGGTGAATAGAATTTCTGAGGATATTGTAGAATACAATCCGTAACAACGAGATGGATTGAAGAGAAAAAGGAGTAGTGGAGTATTGGAGTAATGGAGTAGGAAAATGATACTCCAACCCTCCATCACTCCAATACTCCGCTTGAAAATAAAATTACACTAAATTAAAAGAGAAAATATGGAAAACCACATCAGTACAATTATAGTAGTTGGCGGCGGAACGATGGGTAATGGCATTGCTCATGTCTTCGCTCAATATGGATTTTCTGTTTGTTTGAATGACATCAAACAAGAATTTATTGACCGCGCGCTGAAAATAATCAACGGTAATCTTGACCGTCAAATCAAGAAGGGAACATTAACGGAAGAACAGAAGCAGGCAACGCTTTCGAACATCCGAACGACATGTTCGTTGGAAGATGCCGCGAAAAATGCCGATATTATCATTGAAGCAGCAACGGAAGACAGAACTATCAAGAAAGAAATTTTCCGTTCGCTTGATTCGTTCGCACCTGCACATGCTATTCTTGCATCCAACACTTCCTCGATTTCAATTACAGAACTTGGAGCGGTAACAAAGCGACCGCAACAAGTGATTGGAATGCACTTTATGAATCCCGTTCCGGTGATGAAGTTAGTTGAAGTAATTCGCAGTTTGGCAACATCTCAGGAAACGTATGATTCTGTGAAAACGCTTTCGGAGAAGTTGGAGAAGATTCCTGTTGAAGTGAATGATTATCCCGGCTTTGTTTCCAACCGTGTGCTTCTTCCGATGTTGAACGAAGCGATGTATTGCGTGATGGAAGGCGTAGCAACGCCTGAATCTATTGATACCGTGATGAAACTTGGGATGAATCATCCGATGGGTCCGCTTACGCTTGCAGATTTCATTGGACTTGATGTTTGCCTTTCCATCATGAATGTTTTATACGAAGGACTTGGCGATTCAAAATATCGTCCGTGTCCGTTGCTGAAAAAGATGGTCGCCGCCGGACATCTCGGAAGAAAAACCGGACAGGGATTTTATAAATATTAACTACTTTATTGCGACAAAAATATTACATGAATTAACCCCACGATTTATCGTGGGGGAATAAAGCCACCAAAGTATTGGCTTTAGCCATGATATCGGGCTGAAGCCCATCCGTTTTTTTATTTCCTTCCCCCATCCTAAAGGATGGGGTTATTGAAAATACTGAGACACAATTTTGTCAATCACTAGAAACATTACAAACTATAAACCAAAAAACTAAAAACTGAATCTATGAATTTTGATTTCACTGAAACCCAAATAATGATACGCGATACTGCCCGTCAGTTCGCACAAGATGAATTAGCGCCCTCCGCCTCCGAGCGGGATGAAAAAGAAGAATTTCCCCATGAAGGAGTGAAGAAACTCGGAGAACTTGGCTTTATGGGAATGATGGTGCCTGAACAATACGGCGGAGCGGGACTCGACACAACAAGTTACGTTCTTGCGATGGAAGAGATTTCTAAAGTTGATGCGTCATGTGGTGTCATCATGTCAGTGAACAACTCGCTTGTGTGCTACGGCATCAACGAGTTTGGTTCGGAAGAACAGAAGCAACAATATCTCATTCCGCTTGCGACGGGAAAAATGCTGGGCGCGTTTGCACTTTCCGAACCGGAAGCCGGAAGCGATGCAACAAATCAACAAACAACTGCAATACGAGACGGTGAATCATACAATTTGAACGGCACGAAAAATTTCATAACGAACGGAGCGAATGCAGATGTTGTCCTCGTTATGGCGACGACAAACAAAACGGCGGGAGCGAAAGGCGTCAGCACGTTTATTGTTGAAAAAGGAACTCCCGGACTTTCTGTCGCAAAGAAAGAAAAGAAGATGGGTATTCGAAGTTCCGATACGGTTTCGCTGGCGTTTCAGGATTGTAAAGTTCCCGCTTCAAATCGAATCGGTGATGAGGGATTTGGTTTCAAGTTTGCGATGAAGACGCTCGATGGCGGACGCATCGGCATTGCATCGCAGGCGCTTGGCATTGCGATGGCTTCGCTCGATGCGTCTATTCGATATTCAAAAGAACGAAAAGCGTTTGACCAACATCTTGCAAATTTTCAGGCGATTCAATTTAAGATTGCCGACATGGCAACACGTATCGAAGGCGCACAGATGCTCACGTTGAAAGCCGCATCAATGAAAGATGCAAAACAGCCGTACGGTAAATATTCGGCGATGGCGAAGTTGTACGCGTCCAAAGTTGCCGTGGATGCCGCGCTTGATGCAATTCAAATTCATGGTGGTTACGGATACATCAAAGAATATCATGTCGAGCGGTTTTTGCGCGATGCAAAGATTACGGAAATTTATGAAGGGACATCTGAAGTACAGCGAATTGTTATCGCACGTGAACTGCTTCGATGATAAATTCCAAAATCCTAAATACGAATATCGAAATTCTAAATCCCGAAGGGATCCCTGTGGGACAAATCCTAAATCAGAATTTTCAAACATGTTGAATCACGTGGTTTATATTTTAGGATTTCGGATTGTTGTAAAAAAAAAAAAAAAATAAATA
>JACPVN010000016.1 GCA_016191715.1 Ignavibacteriota bacterium
AACGATTGCAACGGCTGTTGCTGTTCGTGACAGGCAACGCACGCCTCCGCATTCATATCCACCGCTGTTTGTTCTTCCGATTTGTTCGTGGAGAACATAATTTCTCCCCGCTTGTTGTAGATGCGAATTCCTTCCATACCCGGCTCGGTTCCAATCGTGTTGATGATTTGATACACATCTTCGCGGCGGTTCAGCAACATGCTGTAGTGGGTTGATTTTTTTATGACATCACTTGAACGACTTGCGCTTTGTAAGACATACTCCATCATCTGTTCGCTGTGAAACTGAATCGCGAAATACGAATAGAATCCAAACAGGATGAGAAGCAGGACGAACGAGCCGCCAAGAACGCGGAACGTCAGGGAGTGAAAAAATTTCATAGGCACACTGTTGAGTGATGAATTTTCAAACAGTGTGCCATCTGAAATGTTGAAATATCACAGGAATTAGAGAACTATTTCAACGGGAATGGGTTAGTTTCTCAGCCGTGAGAAGTTGATTCCGTCATCTCACACACCGAGGGTGAAACAAGAGGGCATCATCCAAAAACTGTCCGAAGAATTTTGATATACTTTTTCTGTCCCAACATATCGGCAACATGCTGAAGCATCACTCCGCCATCGGAGAGCGTTGGTCCGATTTCGGAAGTTGGCTTCAGCGAGTTGTGAACAAGTTCATTGAATTGTTTGATGTCATGTTCATATTGTTCTTTCGCTTCGAGATAATCCATCAAACCGTTTGAGTCATCTGCTTTGCATGAGAGTTCATACAACCATCCCTCATCAAACGGATGTGAAAGCGCGGCGGACGGATTTTCTGTCGCGAAGGCATTCCGTTCAGTAATCATTCCATTGAGAGGAGAGACAAGCGGGAACGTCCCCTGTTCCAGAATTATCCACACAGACGCTTGTTGTTTCTTTTGTGCTTGTCCATTCGATGGAAGGACAATCGATTTCGGGATGAGTAATACGCGCGCTAATTGCGGTTCTATTCCTACGCGAAATGTTTGTGCGTCGCGTTTCTCAATCCAACAATGCCCATGACTGTACATACGGTCTGCACGCAACGGTTCTGCCGGAGATGCATGAGTCGCCTGTACTGTCTGTTGGTGTTGCATTGATTCACGAAAGAAATGTTCTCTCAACGCGTGGTCAATCGGGCAGTCATAGCAATCATACTCTCTGTTGCAAAGTTGGTACGAAAGAATTTCCGCCGACGTCCAGACGCACGGAACGTCATCAGTCAAATTGAAGAAACGGGATTGCTCTTGCACGGCGATGACTTTCTTTATACGCGTTGTTGCTGAGAAACTGAGAGTAAATCTTCAACAAGCGGATGCAATGCGACTTCATGCGTTGTAGGTTTTTGCCGAAAGCATCCCTTCGGGACATGTTTGAAGATTGGGAGATACTTTGCCGCACGGGAAAACACAATGAAGCCAAGAACTACAATACTGAGCGTAACAGAAATTTCCATCCAGTTCGGGAAGTAATTCACATTTGCCCACGCTTCCATGCCGGTGATGCCGATATTCATCCGGTTGAAAATGAACCCGATGATAATCATCGCCGCGCTTGCAAATAATCCGCCTTGACTTTCGCGAATTTTCCGAGTGGCAAGCAATGTCATTGGAATCAGAATTCCGATGGAGACTTCCGCCCAGTACAAGTATGTTTCCATGCGCGGGACAAACAAGAGCGGTATTGCATGTCTGTCGAGCAAGTCAACGATTTTCATCGTCGTCAATACGGCGAGCATCACAACACTGATGCGACCGATTTCCGTAAGTAAATCCATTTCCAAGCCACGCTTGAATGCACGACTGCTGAGAAACGATTCAAATATCACCATCGCACAACCGACAGAAATTGCCGAGACGAAAAAGAAGACCGGCAAGTATGGCGAGTACCACAATCCGTACAACTTCTCCGGCACAATAAGATACAGCGAGCCGAGTGAAGATTGATGAAGCGTTGAAAGAATCACGCCGAGAATAATAAGCGGGACACTGATTTTGTGAAGGATGTTCAGCGTCTTCGTCATCTTGAATTTTTCCAGCACGACCGGTGCGAACTCAAGCGAAAGCACCGTCGTGTATAACATCACGCACCATGCGACTTCAAACATCACCGAGCGCGGATTCCACATGATGATGGCATGCCAGATTTGTAACGGTCGTCCCAAATCAAACATGAGCGCAACGATGACTAAGAGGTAACCGAGAAATGCCGTGAGAATTGTCGGTCGTACAATCGGCTCAAAA
>JACPVN010000054.1 GCA_016191715.1 Ignavibacteriota bacterium
CAGCATGAGGAGTATCCCTCTGTGAATCCGCAGATTGTGCCTGTTGAGCCGGCGAAAGATGTAGAGGGAAATCAGGTAAAAATTTCTGTTGAAATCGGTGACCATACCGTGTTTGCACAGGGATGGCAGGTGAACGTCGGGCGATGCAAAATCTATTTGCTCGATACTGATGTTGAGGAGAATGATAGGGAGATTCGTGGCTTGACGGCGATGGCGTACGGGGGCGATACGGCAACTCGTATTCGTCAGGAGATGGTGTTGGGAATCGGAGGAATTCGTTTGCTACGTGCGTTGAAACTTGAGCCGAAAGTTTTTCACATGAACGAAGGGCACGCGGCGTTCCTTACGTTGGAAATGATGCGTGAACAAATTCAGTCGGGACAATCAAGAGAGAAAGCGGAAGCACGTGTGCGTGAGAAGTGTATCTTCACAACTCATACTCCTGTGCCTGCGGGACACGACCGTTTCTCCCGTGACGTGTTTGAAATTTCGATGCGACCAATGGCAAACGCGTTGAGCATGACGATGGAAGAACTTTGGAGTTACGGACAAAATCCTGAACCGGAAGGTCATCACTCGTTTACGATGACCGTGCTTGCGTTGAAACTTTCACGTGCGGCAAACGGTGTCAGTAAAAAGCACGGCGAAGTAAGCCGCATGATGTGGAAGAGTTTGTATCCCGGTGTTGAGTTGGATGATGTTCCGATTGGTCACGTAACGAACGGTGTGCATCTTCCAAGTTGGTCGGTGGATATTTCGTGGAAGTTCTGGCAGAGACACGATTCGCATCAGTGGCAGGAACGATTGAATGATGTAGAATTTTGGAAAAATCTCACCGACCCGAAAGTTGTCAGCGATGAGGATTTGTGGTCGTTGCGGTATCAGTTGCGTCGTCAACTTGTAGAGTTTATGAGAAACAAAGCGCGCAATCAACGTATTCACGGCGGCGTATTTGGTGAAGAAGCATTTCATCATTTATTAAATCCCGATGCGCTGACGATTGGATTTGCGCGAAGGTTTGCATCGTATAAACGCGCGGCGATGCTGTTTACCGATGTTGCGCGTGCGGAAAAAATCTTTAATACGCCGGAGCGACCGGTGCAAATTATCTTTGCAGGAAAAGCGCATCCGAAAGATGAGAACGGGAAAGCGTATTTGCATCAGGTAGTGCAGGTGACTAACCTTCCTCAGTTCTGGGGAAAGGTTGTATTCATTGAAAATTATGATATGAACATCGCGCGTCATCTTGTTTCCGGATGCGATGTTTGGTTGAACAATCCGCGCAGACCGATGGAAGCAAGCGGAACAAGCGGTGAAAAAATTGCCATCAACGGAGGACTTCATGCAAGCGTACTGGATGGCTGGTGGTCTGAAGCGTACAACGGAGAAAACGGCTGGGCAATCGGTGGAACAGAAGAGGGACTACAACCGGAAGATGAAGACCGGCTTGATGCGGATGCGTTGCATCATCTTTTGCTTGATGAAATTATTCCGCTGTATTATGACCGCGACGAGAAAGCAATTCCGCGCGGCTGGGTTGCAAGGATACGAAATGCCATTAAGACAATCATTCCGGTGTATAATACACATAGGATGGTGATGGAGTATGCGGAGAAGTATTACTTTCCGAAATAGAGAAGTGCCACGCACTTGTTTTAAGGGGGTACATCTAATCTCATAAAAGCGATGTAACCTTTGAAGAAAAGTGCGTGGCACATTCTTTCTCCTTAAATTTGAACATTCAATAGGAATTCGTACTATTACAGCCAATGAATTCCAAAGTGAACATAATACTTTTCTCTGCACTTGTTGTTCTATTATTTCAAACAGGAACAGCACAGGTTCTTCCATTCCGTCAGTACACAATTAAAGACGGGCTGATTGATAATTCCGTCTTAACCCTCTATCAGGATTCAAAAGGATTTTTATGGATTGGGACATCGGAAGGTATTAGTATTTTCGATGGTGTTTCATTTACCAATTATGCTTTCGGCGATGGTTTGCCTGCTGTGCTTGTTCGTGTTATTTTTGAAAGTAAATCAACTGCGGGAGTAATGTGGATTGGAACGGGAAGCGGAATCTGCAAGTATGAGCAAGGGAAATTCACTCCCTACAGACTTGGCAGAACAGGAGATGAAAACCGTGTTTATAGTATGACTGAAGACCATTTCGGAAATCTTTGGTGTGGCACCGATAATGGTGTGTACACATTTCAAGCAGGGAGGGCAACCGAATTCAAGAAAAAGGAAATTTACGGTTGGGTATATCGGGTAGCGGAAGATAAAGAAGGAAATATCTGGATGGGAGGAGAAAATGGTTTATGGTGTTATATCAGATCGAAGGACACACTTCACACACTTGAAAAGATAACAGCATATGAAAAACGAGTCACAGCAATATATCCTGATGACAAAGGAACTATTTGGGTAGCGCGGGGAGACAGTCAGTTACAGAAATTTCACGGAGAGAAAAAACTCAAGGAGATGAAGCATGGATTCGGCATTATCAGAAATATACGTGAAGATGGTCGGGGGAAAATGTTTTGTGCCACAACGAACGGACTTCTTTTATTTCGCCCGGATGATTCACCTGTAGTCTTCGAACGCATTTCGACAGAGAATGGCTTACATGATTTCGATCTCACGCGTATTCTTTTTGATAGAGAAGATAATTTATGGGTAGCGGGAAATGGAAAAGGGCTTGCAAAATTAGAGCAAAGGAATCTCTCATCATTAACGCTCGATGAAATGCACATCAAGTATGAAGCCGCGAATATCCTTCAGGATACTGCCGGACATTATTGGATTTCGTCTCTTTCAGGGGTTTGGGAAGTTTGGTTCACGGCATCAAATAAAACAGAAAAGTATTTTCATTCCTTGGGTAAGATATTGCCGGGTGAGGCAATTATCCCGAGGGCAATTGATGAGCAGAATAACCTTTGGTGTTCATCAACAACCGGGGAAATACTGTCTTACTCAATTCAAAGGAAAAGAGAAAATCATTCTTCCCTGCTTCTCTTGATGAAGGTTCCAACGTTATTACATTCAACACCGTTGAAGCATTGGGCGCGGGGTCTTATTGCAGATTCAAGAGGAAGATTGTGGTTTGGTGTAAAAGATTCCGGAATTTATTGTATGTCAGTGAGGAACTCGCCAAGGATTCTTAGAAAGTTTACAAAAGATGATGGATTACAAACACTCTGGTCAAGATGTATCTTCGAGGACCGGGATGGCAACCTCTGGTTGGCAAATACTTCAAGTGGAGTAACGGTTCTCCAATGGAATGAGAACGAAACTATAGTCAAAAATTATTCAGAGGCAGATGGTTTACCAAATGAAGAAATCAAAGGAATAACTCAGGATAAGCAAGGAAGAATGTGGTTTGCATATCGTTATTCAGGAGTAGCAGTTTTAGAACACGGAACTGTAACACGAATTACAAAGCAAGAAGGATTGTTGACAAATGCTGTCTGGTCAGTAGTAACAGATAAACAAGGAAAAATATTGATATGTATGCAATCGGGAGTGCAAACCATTCTCACAAAAGATTTTCAGGCAAATCATCTCAAAACTATTCTTGATGGAAATAGAGTCTATTCTGCTGTAACAGATTCTCATGGAATATATGTTATGATGACACCATACGGTATTTCTTGGTTTGATGCAGGACAAGCGGGGAATAATAATCCACCTCCGTTAATTCATCTCAGTCGTTTTCAAGTCAATAATCTTGATGTTGAAATGACCGGAACTCAAGAATTACCTCATGACCAAAACAATGTGAAGTTCGATTTTACCGGAATAAGTTTCCGAAGTGAAACGAGAATGAAGTATCAATATCAACTTTTACCGGAAGATAAAGATTGGCTCACACCCACGACGGAACGCTCGGTTACATATCGTTCGTTGAAACCGGGAACGTACAAGTTTCAAGTGAAAGC
>JACPVN010000055.1 GCA_016191715.1 Ignavibacteriota bacterium
ACAAATTCATAATGTTCATAAGGACCCGGTGATTGTTCTTCATCATAATGAATGGCATCCCGGAGTTATCGGAATTGTTGCTTCGCGGCTCGTCGAAAAATATTACCGTCCGACAATCATGCTGACAACAGTTGATGGTTTTGCAAAAGGTTCGGCTCGCAGTATCGTTGGGTTTGATATTTACAGGGCGCTGAAAAAAGTTGAAGATAAACTAGTTCAGTTTGGCGGGCATAAATATGCCGCGGGATTGATCGTTGCTCTCGACCGTGTGAGTGAATTTCGTACAGCATTTACCGAGGCAGTGAATGAACTTCTTCCTGAAGAAATCCGAACACCGGAAATCAGGATTGATGCGGACATCGCGTTAACGGATATTACTCCGCGCTTCTTGAAAATCCTTAAGGAGTTTGCGCCGTTCGGTCCCGGAAATATGAGACCGATATTCTTAACCAAGAAAGTTAATGTAGCCGGCGAGCCAAGAATCGTCGGGAATGAACATCTCCGTTTCAGAGTCAAACAGGACAAGCATGTGTTCGATACAATCGGCTTCGGATTAGGTTCGAAGATGGAAAGTGTTAAACGAAATGGAAGCGGTTTAGATATCGTATTTTCAGTAGATGAATATGAGAAGGCAATTCCCGGTTCCGATTCGACGCTGATCGAGACGTTTCCACAATTAAAAATAAAAGACTTGAAAATAAACAATGAAGTGAGCTGAGTATGTCCGGGCATAATAAATGGGCGAAGATTAAACGAAAGAAAGGCGCGAATGACGCGAAGCGGGGACGAATCTTTACACGTTACATTAAAGAAATTACAATAGCCGCACGTGATGGAGGCGGAAATCCGACGGGAAATCCGCGCTTGAGGATGGCGATTGAAAAAGCACAGAGCATGAACATGCCACAGGAAAATATCAAGCGTGCAATTCAACGCGGAACCGGAGAACTTCCCGGTCAATCGTATGAAGAATGTACGTATGAAGGATACGGACCGGCGGGTGTTGCATTAATGATTGAGTCGGTAACAGACAATAAAAACAGAACCGTGTCGGATTTACGGCACATCCTCGAACGAAATCATGGAAAACTTGCAGCGGCGAATGCAGTTGGTTGGATGTTTCACAAAAAGGGAATTATCCGGGTTGGTCGTTCAACATTTAACGAGGACGAATTGCTTGGAATAATCCTCGAAGCAGGCGCCGACGATATGCGAACTGATGAAGAGACGTTTGAAATTGTCACCGCTCCGGATTATTTTGAAACTGTTCGCTCGACACTTGAAACAAAGGGAATAAAAATGGAGGAGGCGGAAGTGCAATTAATTCCTGAAAATTCTGTGAAGGTGGAAGGGAAAGAAGCCGAGCAAGTTCTCAAACTCATGGATGCACTCGAAGACCACGATGATGTTCAGCATGTCTATGCTAACTTCGACATGGATGAAAAGTTGATGACATCGTTTAGTGAATAGTAAATTCGTTAATTGGTGATTAGATATTTGAGATTAGTGATTTTATCAGTACGAGACAGTATCAATTTGCTATTTTTTAAGAATTACATACAGCAACTATTCACCACTCACTACTCACCAATCACCAGTTAACCAGATGACGATACTCGGCGTTGACCCTGGCACACTGACGACAGGGTATGGATTGATTGAAATTTCAAAAGGCACAACAAAAGTAATCAAGTGCGACGCGATAAAAAATGATAGCGCCGACCTGATGCCGCAACGACTCAAACGTATCTTTGAAACGCTCTCACAAGTGATGGATGAATTTCAACCGGATATAGTCGCCATTGAGACGGCGTTTTATGGAAAGAATGCACAATCTGCATTGAAACTCGGACATGCGCGTGGAGTTATCATGCTTGCCGCTATTGTTCGGGAAATTCCTACCCATGAATATTCACCGAGAGAGATCAAGAAAGCGCTTGTCGGACATGGCAACGCATCAAAGCAACAAGTTCAGTACATGATTACATCAATACTGAAGTTGAAAAAATTTCCTCAAGGTTTCGACACGACTGATGCTCTTGCGGTGGCTATATGTCATCTCCAACGTTCGCTCCAACCGACGCAAAAATACACAAGTTGGAAATCATTCCTGACTGAACACCCTGAAAAAATTTCACAACTACAGCAGATGAGAAAACGATGATTGCATTTCTCAAAGGAACTCTTGTCTCCAAATCACCGACGGAAGTTATTATTGATGTGAACGGCGTCGGTTATCATGCAAACATTCCGCTCTCAACATTTGAAAAACTTGAAAAGCAAAATTCTCCTGTAGAAATCTTAACGTACCTGCATGTTCGTGAAGACATCCTGCAATTGTATGGTTTCGCGACGGAGGATGAGCGCGAGTTTTTTCGATTATTGATGTCCGTCAGCGGCATAGGACCGAAGATGGCGCAGGGAATTCTTTCGGGAATGTCAACTTCAGAACTCCGGTCTGCAATCACCGACGGAAACATCACTTCACTTACTTCAATTTCAGGTGTTGGAAAGAAAACAGCAGAACGAATTGTTATCGAACTGAGGGATAAACTCTCCAAAACTGCCGCACCAAGTTCTACAGTCATTCCATCCGGTAAACAATTGCATATCAGAAACGAAGCAGTGAATGCACTCATGTCGCTCGGCTTCCAGAAAACAAGCGCGGAAAAAGCAGTTGCAACTGTTATGAAAGAAATCCCCGAACAACAAATCTCTGTCGAAGAAATTATCAAGCACGCTCTTCGCTCTGCGGGTTAAATGGTGATTGGTTAATTCGTGATTGGTGAATCGTGAGTGGCTATTTCTGGATACGTGAAACACTCTGTCCGACTTTGGCGAGTGCAAACCCGTAACCTGCAACCTCGAACCGCCAACCTTCAACAGTCAACAAAGAGGGTTGATTGCTTATCACCCTGAATCTCTTTACATTTCACACGCATGAAACGCAAATCCGACCATACAACTCCTGAACTCTTAGAAAACGAAGTCGAGTTTGACCAGAAACTCCGACCGATTCAATTCTCCGATTTTGTCGGGCAGGGAAAAGTTGTTGACAATCTCAAAATATTTATCGCCGCCGCAAAGAAGCGTGGTGAGAGTCTCGACCATGTATTACTTACAGGTCCGCCGGGACTTGGAAAGACAACCCTTTCGTACATTATCGCCAATGAAATGGGGGTGAATGTCAAAGTTACGTCCGGACCTGCTCTTGATAAACCATACAACCTTGCAGGTATTCTCACCAATCTTAGTCAGGGGGATGTATTGTTCATTGATGAAATTCATCGTCTCAATCCGCTTGTTGAAGAATATCTTTACTCGGCGATGGAGGATTTCAAAATTGATATTGTGATTGATAGCGGACCAAATGCACGAAGCGTTCAATTGAATCTTCCCCGCTTCACGCTTGTCGGCGCAACCACCCGCGCAGGATTACTCACTGCACCGTTGCGTTCCCGTTTTGGAGTGACAAATCGTTTGGATTATTATCCTGCAGAAGAATTAGTTACCATCATCAAACGTTCAGCCAATATTTTGAATGTGAAGATTGAGAAAGAAGGTTCTTCAGAAATATCACGGCGTTCACGTGGTACACCGCGTATTGCAAATCGTTTATTGAAACGCTGTCGCGACTTTGCTCAGGTCGAAGCCAAACTTTCTCACTTCAACGGAGTGATCACAAAAGAAGTAGCCGATTACGCGTTAATGAAACTTGAAGTTGACGACCACGGCTTGGATGACATGGACAAACGAATCCTTATCACCATGATTGAAAAATATCAGGGTGGTCCTGTTGGATTAAACACGCTCTCGGTTGCAGTCGGTGAAGAACCCGGAACGATTGAAGAAGTGTATGAGCCGTATTTAATTCAGGAAGGATTTTTAACACGTACACCTCGTGGGCGCGAAGTAACGGAAATGGCGTATAAACATTTTGGAATTGCAAAAAAGAAAGTGCAACTTTCACAACAAGAATTCAATCTCTCATAATTGGTATCAAACTATGGAACAGTATTCAGCTATTCTCAAAAAATCAGGGAATCAATATCTTGCTCTTTGTTTAGAACTTGGAGTCGTTGGAAGTGGAAATACACCGACTACTGCTAAAAAATGTTTGCAGGAAGCTATTGAATCATTTTTAGAGTATGCTCGTGATGAAGGACTCCCCGATGAACGTCCAATATCAATAAAGGAACTCCACGAGTTTTTGTATTACGATGATTTATTCAAAGAAGTAAAAAGAAAACCGGAATCGAGAATTGCTCTACGTTTCCTGAAATATGCGTAAGAAAATTCCACCGATGCCAAGCAGAGAGTTGGTGAGATTGGTAGAACGTACTGGGGCATATTTTAAACGACACGGAAAAGGTGACCATGCAATCTTTGAAAGAATTGTCAATGGGTTGAAACGAGCCGCGCCGATTCAAATGGGAAAGAGAGAACTACGACCGGAATATTGTTTACAGGTTTTCCGTCAGTTGGGGATAACGGATGATGAGATTAACGAGTTGTTATCATAATAAATGACCAATTATAAATTGCTAAGAACCATCATCGGTCAACTTCCGCACGGTTCGGATTTGCTTGAAAGTTTGGCTGAAATTGTTCAACGGGAAAATATTAAACTTGGACGCATCTCAGGCATTGGAGCAACGACACACGCTGTTGTTGCATACTACGACCAGAACATGAAGAAATACAATCCGCTCGAATTCTCCGGCGGAATGGAAAGCCTCAGTCTCAACGGAAACGTGAGCATACGTGATGAAAAACCGTTCGTCCATGTTCACATTCTTCTCGGCGATGCAGAGGGAAAAGTATTTGGCGGGCATCTGCTTTCCGGAACAAAACTGTTTGCCTGCGAAGTAACGATTGATGAGTTTGAAGGTGAAAAATTGGAACGAGGGTTTGATGAGAAGACAGGGTTGTGGCTGTGGAAAATATAGAACAATGAAAGGGATAGAAAATCGAGAAATAGTATTTTTTAAACCTAAATAAAGCTTTTTTATTGTTGCAAATTGAAAAACAAGTTATTATTTTAGAATTGTAAAAACTACCATTTTTGACAAAGTAAAAATATGTCACCTTATAAAAGCAAATTATTTCAACAGAATTTTCAATGGAATGAGTTCACAAAAGACTTAGGATTATTACTCTCACTAGGTGAAAAAGGATTAGACTCCTTATCCAATTTTTTAAATCAATTTAAGGTGAAAGAGAAAGTAGATTCTTATGCTTATATAAAGGAAACTTTTAATAAAAATAAAGATGAAGTAAAAGCAATACAGAACGTTATATCGTTTCTTATAAGCCAATATGGAGAAGAACCAACAGAGGAATTTGATTTATTTTTGGAAGACATGGCTCAAGTTGCTAGATATGATAGTAAACAACTGGAATTAATACAAATTTTCTTTAAGAAGATAAAACCTTTTATTCAAAAATTAGACGATGATAGTAAGTATGAGAATTCCAAATCAAGATATGATTATGAACTAGTTTCATGGGGAACTAACTGTAAAGTTAAACTTCACTTCAGTGAAGACTTTGATTTCGAAACAAATCCTGAAGAATATAATGCTGAGAGCGATATTAAAGACACTATTCCATTGATTGATATATACATGAAAATAAAACATAAAAAAGATGAAAAAGAATTTATTTTTCAGGTAGATGAAAATGATATTGATAACATAATAAAGTCTCTGACATTGGCGAAGAAGCAACTTAAAGCCGTTCAAAAAATAGTTCTTATCAATCGAAATAACTAATAGGATAAAGTAATGAGTCAATCCATCATAGGTCTCCAATCTAAAAATATCGGAAGACGATACCTTGCTTCTCCCGGTTACCAACTACAGACAGTAAACGTTGATACTATTTCAATTGGTCTTTATAAGGATCAACCACTACCTTATCTTAAGTCCTCAACTGTAAGTTTCTACCCTGTCGCTCAAGGTGAAGACTTACGTCGACATCCTTATAATTTATTTGTTGCTACATTTCAAGCTGATTCTTTACATGAGAACACAGTATTAGAAAAAGTGGAGAAAGACAATAAGGAACTTAGAGAACAACTTGCAATTGTAGAAAACAATAGTAAAAGCGAGATTGATTTTTTACAAAAAAAGATCATTAATCTAAAATCTGATATAGACATGTTAAAGAAATTAGCAATCTTTCAGGAAGATATTGCTCGACAGGAAAATCTTCGTAGAGCAAAATCAATTCAGGATAATAATTCGAAGCTAATTTTGCTTGAGTTATATCAAACCAATGAGCTATCATTATCCCAACTTCAGCGAAGAGTATTAAACAGAATGAAAATACTAAGTTACGTTTTTGATCTTTTTACATCGGGACTTATCAAAGCAAATGGGCTTAGTCTTTCTATTACTCATACTGGAAGGTCCATACTTCATAAACTCGGTTTAGTTAGTAATGGCAGTTAATAAAAAATTCCTCGACCGTATCAAAGAGGTAAATAAAGTTATAAAGGAAAAATCGGATTTCTTTATTCTTGTATGGGGATCTGGTCCAAATGGAAAAGAAAATTATGAAGAAAGGATCAAGATACGTAGTGCTTTAGCTGAACATTTTGGTGACAACAATGTTTTTTTCAGTGAAGATGAATCGTTCCGAACAATTGTTTCTGAACAAGGAGCAGTGAGTGCAGAATATCGTGAGTTAGAAGCTGCGGATTTTGTTGTTGTGTTAGCCACTTCTATTGGTCCACTATTAGAGGTAGCAATTTTTTATAATAAACTAAAAAGTAAAGGATATATTCTTGTACCTGAAAAATATAAAGACGAAAGTTCATTTGCTTTTCATTCGTTGCGATTAGTCGAACCATATTGGTTCAGTGAGGCAGAACTTTCTAATGGAGAACTTCAGAAAGTATGTATTCAAAAAGCTTATACTTACCAAACTGCCAAATTAATTTATATGTAGTAAGATTTTATCGTAAAAGACACTATAATATTTTTTAGATTACCAAATGTATCGGGGAGTAAAAAATATGGTAGGTTTTCTTCATTAAATATAGTGTATTTCCAAAACAACATTTGAAACAAAAGTGTAAATCCAAATTTTGATTAAAGAAAGCTTAATTCATTAAATAATGAATTAGAAAGTATCAGTTTGTGTAAATATTATTTATTAAGAATATTCCTTCTCAAAAAATACTCTGATGCCCCTCGACAAAGACCTCCAATCCATTCAAGAAATGCGCGAGCTTGTGCTGAAAGCAAAGCAGGCGCAACTCGAATTTCGTGCATACGACCAAACCCGCGTTGACCGCATCGTGAAAGCGATGGTTGATGCCGGCTTTGAAGCGGCTGAACGGCTCGGCAGACTTGCGCACGAAGAAACCGGTTTCGGTAAATCCGAAGACAAGAAAAAGAAAAACGAATTCGGCACTCGGCGTGTTTGGGAATCTATCAAAGATTTGAAAACTGTCGGTGTCATTCGTGAAGATAAAGAAAAAAGAATCATCGAAGTTGGTGAACCAATGGGAGTTGTTGCCGCTCTGATTCCTTCGACCAATCCAACATCAACCGTGATGTTCAAAGCAATTATTTCTGTCAAACGAAGAAATGCAATCGTTGCAAGTCCGCAC
>JACPVN010000056.1 GCA_016191715.1 Ignavibacteriota bacterium
AAAGTCATGGGAGAGGAAACGTTAGGTCCGGAGGTAACAGTCATTTCGAGGAAATATGTTCTGTCGAAAGGAAGTGTAAGAGTTGTTACCGAGCCGAGTATCACCTTGAACGTTCCACGCGACACAGGCACGGAAGCGTGTGCCTCGGTGTACAGACTCGTCCCGCCTGTCGGGTTCTCGAAGACGTTGAACGCAAGTGTATAATTTCCGTCTGTCGCCGGTGTTCCGGCTGAGATGGTCAAGACCCCCTGATAGGAAATCTTCTTCGGGATTTGCGCCTGAACTACAGAAGTGGCAACGAGAATACAAACGCAGAGAACGGACAAAATGTTTTTCATAGTAAATCCTTTTGTAAAGAAAGTGTAGAACGAAACAGAAATAGATTCATCCTCAATTTACTATGGACGCTACTGTCAATCAATGACACACGCGTGTCATTTTAGAATGTTCATTTTAGAATGTGATGTTGTTGCTCCACACGGCGTCCTCGCCGTGTGCATAAAGTGTTTAGCGTTGAAGGTTCTGCGCGGACGCAGAACCGAGCATATGGATTTTAGAACTACCCTTAAACGAGTCGCTCTTTCAGCGCTTTCGCTACTGCTTCCGACTTGGAATGGACTTGAAGTTTTTCATATATGTGTCGAAAGTGATTCCGAACAGTATCTAAACTGATGAACAACTTTTCGGCAACCATTGTATAGTTAAGTCCTTCGACGAGAAGACGAAGAACTTCCGTCTCTCTTGATGTTAACGGCGGTGAGGAAGATTCCTGAGGAACATATTTTTTAAACATTTCAATCGCGTTTCGGGCGATGAACGGTGTCATCGGCATTCCGCCCGAGTATGCTTCTTCAATAGCGTGAAGCAACTTTGACGGAGGTGTCTTCTTCAATAAGTAACCGTTCGCTCCTTTTGTAATTGCTTCGAAAATATGTTTATCATCTTCGAACACCGTCAGCATTATTACCTGAGTGTCGGGATATTTCTTTTTCAACGGTGCAAGCGCTTCGATGCCGCTCTTCCCCGGAAGTCCGATATCCATCAATACAACATCAGTATCCGGCATTCGCGGCAATGCTTGTTCAACGGAGGAGTATGTACCAACACACTTGAATCCTTCAGTAAATGAAATGATTTGGGAAAGTCCTTCACGAAAATCATCATGGTCTTCGACAATGGCGACACGGATAGTTTTGGGCTGAGTTGCATTCATGATAATTCAAAGATAAACAAAACAATAGCACAGGACAATGACACACTCATGTCATCTTTAATCTTTTCACCGATGAGTCGAATCTTACGGCTGGAAGAAAGTTGTACTCCCGCCATGCGTTGGTCAAGAGGCGGGTAAACGTGCGAACGAGATAAAAGAATCAAGTATAAGGGTGGAAACTCACTACTTTTTCTTTATCGCTCAGACACACTTTGAATTGTTCAAATACATCTTTTCGCCCAAGAAGGTTGAAGCCTATACCTAATTTGTCAGAAAAACCTACTTCTACATTGTGTTCAATATAACCGATACGCATTTTGATTTTTACAAATAATGCAGGGATAAAACTTCCATCTCCAACAACAATATATCTTTTATGAGCATCATGTAGATCCAAACCAAGCGTGTGTGCTTCTTCTATTGAAAAAAGTGAATATGTAGCCCCTGAATCAACAAAAGCCCACAGACGAAACCAAGTATTCTTTTGCTTTATTTCTATGGGAATAATAGGTACGTGAGTCCCCTTATAATATGAATAATCGAACTTTATAGAGCGCATAGAAAATCCTCTGGATGCGGAACTCGTAATACAGAGGGAATTATCTTCGGATATTTCTTTTGGGCTTGTTCATAAGCTTCTTTAAGATGATTCCCGACAAACAATTCCTGATTAGCCACGGCAATTGAACGTCCTGCGTATCGTACAACAAGTTCTTCAAAATGTTGTTGTATCCATCGTTCATCTTTTGTCATTGTACTTTCCTTTTTCTGGACAATCTCTTAAAGTTTTGATTTTGGGTTGTAAGAATCTACTACTCTCTGTTGTGATATGCAAATTGTTTTTTGGACTGTGAGGCAGTTGTACTGCCGACAATTATTTCAGAAGACGGTGTCGTTAATGACTGAGATGAGAGTATTAGGGTGAATAATATTCCAATGAGTTGTAATAGACGCTGTAGCGTCTCGCTTGACATTCCCACGCCTGATAATTGATGGGAGCGTGGGAACGAAATGATCGCGTGTATTGCCATGTCTCCACGTTCTTAGTTTATAAACTGTTGCACTGAGAGGAGAAAAGTTAATCCCGAAGGGATGCCTTTGGCATTTGATTTGCACGCTCGTCAGTTAGTACTTTTACTTCCCAGCGTTTCTCTCCTCCGCATTGGCTGTAGGCGGGTTGAACTATGGTTAGGCAAAGAGAAAGGAATAATATGGAAGAGATAGTTTTCATTTGTAGGATTAATGTAACTTCGTGTTGGTACGCTGAATGCTGGGAGGCAGTTGTACTGCCGACCACAGTGGGTCGGGAGTCCAACTCCCTCCCAGATAGGAACCTTATACTCCGAAATGCTGACGAATGTACTGTTGAACTTCTGCCATCACTATCAGATTAACTTTACCGATATAATGGATAAACCTTCTTTTATCAAATGATGATATTTGATACGTCTTGATAATTGAATCTGTAAGCAAACGGTTGATATCATCTTTCAGCAACAAAATATCGTGTAATTCTTTGCGTTCTATTTTTGTTGATATTGGCATCACGGTTACTAACGGTGATACTGTTGTAAGTACATCGGATTGAACTACCAAAGCCGGACGTACTTTTCGATACTCTCTCCCAATGCTTGATCAAAATTGACTAAATAAATGCAACCGTGATGGAGTTCCATTATTGAAGAGTTAAGTAATACTGAATATCTTCTTTACTCAAAAAATCATCACTATCTACATCATTCAAGCAAGCTAATTCAAAATCATCTTGAATTAGTTCCTCTCGCGGATTTGAAATTACAGTGACAACTAATTTGTCATTCTTTTTCAAACTCATGGGTTCGTCAAGTCTAATTGTTTGACCATCGTAATAAGCATGTGCTGTTTGCATTGGATTTATCTTAGGTTTGTTTCCAAAATTAACTGAATGAAAATACTTTTTTTTCTGAGGAATTGCAATGTTGGTCTCTTCTTCTATTTGTGAATGATGTACTTCCCTCCGGTGTGAAAAACAAAAGATGATAGGCAGGATTTTATTTGCTCTCATGTGATAGCAACTTCTCGTTATACTCACAGTTACAGCTAATGGACGCAGAGCGTCTGCTGTTACATTCCCACGCCTGATAATTGATGGGAGCGTGGGAACGAGATGACAGTGAATCATGTCATCTTTGCACGAACCGTGATGATGGTTCCTTTGTTCGGTACTGAATGGAATGAAAACTCAGCGCCGATTTCTTCCGCTCGTTTCTGCATGTTCCTCAATCCATGACCCCGACCGGGTTTGCTTTCATCTGAACTACTTTTTCCCTCAGACGAAGAATCAATATCTA
>JACPVN010000047.1 GCA_016191715.1 Ignavibacteriota bacterium
AATCTTGAAGTACAACTTAACGATCAGGCGAAATTATTTTTGAACAACTCATCAAAGAATTGGTATGACCTAAACAAGAAGGAACTTCACCTTTCAAAGATATTCAGTTGGTTTTCAGAAGATTTTGGACAAGACAAGGCAACACTGTTACGATTCATTTCTGAATTCTTGCCGAATGAACTTGGCGATAAAATTAAGCAGAATCCCGATGCATGGGAAGTGAAGTACACCGATTACGATTGGGACCTGAATGGTCAATAATTATGATTACATGATTCAGGTGCTTGTTACAACTACATTTAAGTTATATCTATAAAAGGAAATATCATGTTCGAAGTACCCGTTCTTCATTCAATAGATGATTTCAACATAGACGTGAATAACAATTTCAACGCTATTCTCCGTGAATACGGTTTACAGTTAAAGCCATCAACAGTTGAAACGCTCCAAGTCAATATCACGAAATTGTGTAATCAAGCGTGTCAACATTGCCATGTTGATGCCTCACCCAAACGGACCGAGCAAATGGATCTCCGTACCGTCAACCGCTGTCTCGAAATTCTCGTTCAGCATGAATCAATCAAAAATCTCGACCTCACAGGCGGCGCGCCTGAATTGAATCCTCACTTCGATTACTTTGTGCTTGAAGCAAAGAATCTCGGTAAACATATTATAGTGAGACACAACCTCACAGTTACGTTCGATGGCAATCCGCAAACGGGAGAATCAAAGCGATATCTTCCTGAGTTCTTTGCGACGAATAAAGTTGAGGTCATCGCCTCTCTGCCCTGTTACACAGAGTCAAATACAGACAAACAACGAGGCAGAGGTGTCTTTGTAAAAAGCATAGAAAGCATCAGACTTCTCAACCAACGAGGATATGGAGTTGATGGGTCGGGATTGTCATTAAATTTAGTTTATAATCCTCTTGGCGCTTCTCTCCCGCCTCGTCAAGAAATACTTGAAGCCGATTACAAACAGGAATTAATGAAAGAGTTTGGGATACGCTTCAACCGGCTTTTTACAATTACGAACATGCCGATATATCGGTTCAAAGAATGGTTAGTGCGAGCGGGATTATATGAAGACTACATGAATAAACTTGTGAACGCTTTTAATCCTTCAGCGGCGGAAGGAGTAATGTGTCGCTCGATGCTGAGTATTGGTTACGATGGAAAACTCTATGACTGTGATTTTAACCAAATGATGAATCTGCAAATCCGAAATGGCGAGTCCAAAACAATATTCAATTCTGATATCGGTGAACTGTTACAAAGGGAAATAACATTTGGTTCGCATTGTTTCGGTTGTACTGCAGGTGCGGGCAGCAGCTGTGTTGGAGCAATTTCATAACTGATTTTTAGTAACTTCTTATTTTATAAACAAGGAAAGAAAAAATGAAAAAACATTATCTCATATTTACACTATTATTTCTTAGCATTACGTTTACTTCTACACTCTCTCTTGCAAATCCGAAAGGAGACAAGGTTCTCATCCATGTCGTTACCAACATCAAAATAGATGACGGACCACCTTGCGTTGCATTTGATATTGCTTATGCAAATCTCGCAATGGGAAATTCCGTAGAAATGTTCTTCGATTCTGAAGCGGCGTGGAATTTAAAACGAACAAGCGCCGACGGTAAAAATGATTTCGACCGGTACGAAGTGCCTGCCGATTTGAAAAAGCTAGTGGTCTCTCAATTCAATGATAAAGATATTACCGGTGTAAAAGATTTTGGTGAATTCTTGGAACTCCTCTCCAAGAAAGGGGCAGTCATTAGTGTTAATGGAACCTGGAATGTGCTTACGAGCGTTGAAAAAGATTTAAAAGGCAAAACGGTGATGCCATCTTTTGTCAATCCCCTGACATTAAAAGAAATGGTTGAACATTTGAATTCTGCACAAAAATATTATCGTTATTAATCTATAAGAAAGGTCTATTCAATGAAAACGCGGTTAAAAAATCTTTTTCTCCTCTTCGTAATGCTTTCAATCTTTCCTATCAGTAAGATTTTAAGTCAAAATACTCAAAACAATATCGCTTCATCTGCCGATGCGATTTGTCCGATTAAAATCGGGGCTGAATTACCCGCTCTGATGCTCTCAACATCGGAAGGGAAAACTTTTAATGTTAATGAAGCCATTCAAAAAAAACCGGCTGTACTTGTCATCTATCGCGGTGGTTGGTGTCCGTATTGCAG
>JACPVN010000032.1 GCA_016191715.1 Ignavibacteriota bacterium
AACTTCCGGAAATGTATCACCGTTCAAGTCTGTTGCGATAATTCCGCTTGGTCCAAGTGAGAGTGCGTACAGCATTTCGTTAGCAATAGGTCGCTCCACTTGTACATTCCACATCAAACGAATTGTCGAACCTTCACCGTCAACGACTGCGACATTTGTTATATCAGTTCGTTGATGTGAAAAGAGTAACATATCAACAGGATTTCTTCCACATGATAAATCCACTGGCTCATCAAACGAACCGCTTTCATTTTTCAACCAAATAGAAAATGCCTTTCGATTTTGGTTGAATGAAAGTATATCCGTGTGTTTGTCCGAATTAATATCATCGAGAAAGAGTTGCTCACTCGTTGCCGGAGAATGAAGCGTGAACTCGGAAGAAAAATCTCCCGCACCATCTCCGATAAATATAGATAAGTCGTTCGAATGTGCAAAAGCAACGACAATATCTTTTGTCGAATCTGAATCAAGATATCCGGCTTTGAGGATTGTTGGTTCATTCTCTAAACGTAGAATTGTTGGCTCACCGAATTTCATTTTTCCATAGCCACGATACACGCAAACGAGATTCTCCAACCAATCCGACGCTATAATATCCTGAACTCCATCGTCATTCATATCCGAAATACTTACCGAACTGAAACTATGTTCAGGATAAAGTGTTGTTGATTTTGCAAAGCCGCCAGTGCCGCCTCCGAAATATACGGTCAATCCGCTCTCTCGTTTTCCAAACAAGAGCAAGTCAGTTTTCGAATCTTTGTTAATATCGGCAATAAGAATTTCGGGAACTTCATCTTTGAAACGGAGCGTTGTGCGAACATAAAACTCCATCTCTTTCTTTGCAAGGTGAATTCTGATTTGTGAGGTCTTTCCGTCAACGACAATCAAGTCAGACATTCTATCTGAGTTACATTGAGCGGAAAATACTTTCGTGATGTTTCCTCCCTCAGTCATTTGTTTACTTGTCTGCCATCCAACGGAATCATGTGACTGTAATTGAAATAAAATTTGCTTTCGATTAAATGTCGCGAGGTCGGTCATTCCATCGCCATTAAAATCTCCCCTGAATAAACCGAGAGGATTTTTAATGGCTCGGATTTCTGAAATCGCTCCGAATGTCGTTTTTGGGAATTGCGAATAGACAGTTGCGGTAAGGATGAACTGAAGTGTCAGCGTTGCAGATACAATCTGTACACGCTTCAGTAAAGGGATGTGAAAAAAGTGTAACAAGAGAAACTAACGTTTCCCCGCTTTCGATTGTTGAAGGCGAATCATTCTTCGCTCAAGCGCATCACGATGACGACGTTTTTCTTCTTTCGTTTGAGGAAGCGCCGGTTCAATTTGGATTGGCTTGCCTGTTCCATCAACAGCGACAAATGTCAGATACGCCGTGTTGGCTGTTTTCTTCTCTCCGGTCAATTGATTTTCAGCAGTCACTTGTACCCCGACTTCGAGTGATGTTCCGAAGACGCGATTGACGGAGGCACGAAGCACGACCACTTCTCCAAGTTTTATCGGTTGATGAAACACCAGGTTATCCACTGCGGCAGTAACACAAACCCTGTTGGAATGACGTTGAGCAGAAATTGCGGCGGCAATATCCATCCATTCCATCAATCTTCCTCCGAGAAGGTTCCCCAATGTATTTGTATCGTTGGGGAGAACCAATTGCGTCATCTCGACTTGCGAATCTTTTACAAATCGTTTTGTTCTTCTTGTTTGAATTGCCCCGGGCATGAGAAACCTCTTTTACTTGCTTGACTGTGAATTTGTGTTTTGAAACAAAGCAGAGGATTGCGATTTGAGTTTGTCCTCTATTTCTTTTTGTAATGACTCTGCATCGCTCTTGAACTTGGAATGAGGATATTTTTCTAATAACTTACCGACTTCTTTTTTCGCCTCATCGAATTTCTTTCGTGCAATCATCGCTTTTACTAAACCAAGATGCGCCGGTTCTGCAATCGGCGTATCATGAAATTTCTCCACGACGCTGTTGAAGTAATACGCCGCCGCACGGTAATAACCGAGTTGCATATACATTTCCGCAGAATCAAAATCTTTCTGAGCAAGCCGCGTGTTCAATTCTTTAATCTTACTAGCGGCATCCGCGACTAACTCGTTACTTGGATAATATTCGATGAATGTTTGAAATGCGTCAATCGCTTTCAGTGTGTACTCCTGGTCCAAATGAGAAACCGGCGCGAGGTTGTAATAACTCATAGCGATTTTATACTGCGCAAGCGGCAAGTAGGGGCTTCCCTGCAACGTTCGTTTGATTGATTTGTATTCCTCGGCGGCAAGCAAGTATTCTTCCCGCATGAAGAAACATTCAGCTAGATAATACTGCGCATCATCGGTAACAGAACTTCCCGGAAACTGAAGTTTAATCAACTCAAATTCCTTCTTTGCTTCGAAATAGTCTTCTTCATCAAACAGTTGTTTTCCGATTTCAAACCGTTCCTCTGCAGTCATGTTCTTTGTCAAGTCAGACGACGAACAGCCGAAGACGAAAATGGAAATCAAAAAAATAAATACATAAAATATTTTTGTCATGAAATTTTAACTCAACTACGAACGTGAAAAAATAAATAGACTGCGATTCCTGTTGCACCGATTATGATAAACGGCTCAAGCAGTTTGTCGAAAATACTTCCTTCGGGCAGAGGCGCGTGTGTACTTGGAATTCCCTCCTGCTCAAGCATAGGAATCATTGTAGTCGCAACCGTATCCGAATAACTGTAAGGCAAGGTACCGCTTGCTAACACTTTGTTTGTTTGATTTTCTTTTATGATAAATGGGAATGAAATTGTGACAGTTCGATTCGTTTTTGATTCACCAAGAAAACCACCATGAAATGAATCACCATAACTCACCTTCAACACAGGAGCAACAATTTGCAATTCGTGCGTCGTTAGGTTCGTGCTTGATGAATCAAGAAAAACCTGAGTTCCCTTCCGTTGCAACTCCGAAACTACCACTTGACGAACAAATGAACGTTCCTCTTCACTTTGAATTGAAAGCAGAAGCGATTTCCTATTTTCAGACGAAAGAGAATTGAAGATTGAATCTGTCAGAGTTGTAATTCCAAGTCGGAAGATTTCCAAGTTTGATTTGATTGAATCATCCGATTGCATATCGCGTGAAAACGCAATCGAAAATGAACACATCAAAGCAACAAGCAGAACAGACGATTTATAACTCAAAGTGTTTACCAGTTGTGAATCTTCGTCAAGCGTATATTCCTCGCACTTTCAATGTCTTGGCAACTTTATCAATCGCCATAATGTAGGCAGAAATTCGCATTGTCACTTGATGTTTGCGAGCAGTTTCATACACTGCCTCGAACGATTGTTTCATCATTCTCTCAAGCCTGCGGTTCACTCGGTCGAGCGTCCAGAAATAACCGATTCTATCCTGCACCCACTCGAAATAGGAAACCGTAACTCCTCCAGCGTTGGCAAGAATATCGGGAATGACAACGATTCCTTTGTCTCGTAAAATCGGGTCAGCCGCGGCAACTGTAGGACCGTTCGCTCCTTCACAAATAATTTTAGCTTTAATGTTCGGTGCGTTCTGAGCGGTGATTTGTTCCTCTTTAGCGGCAGGAACCAACACATGGCATGGTAGTTCGAGCAATTGTTCTTGTGTGATTTTATCGCCCCCCGTGAATCCTTCCAATGTTTTATTCTTCGCTATCCAATCAAGCGCGTCAGAAATGCTGATACCGTTCTCATTGAAATATCCGCCTGTTACATCTGAAATTCCAATAATCTTACAGCCATGTTCAGAAAGTAGTTGTGCAGTTACGGAACCGACATTTCCGAATCCCTGAACGACGACTGTGCTTTCTTTCGGTTTCAATCCGATTTTTTCCATAGCAGATAGTGTCACCATCATACAACCACGTCCAGTCGCTTCACGACGACCGAGTGAACCCCCAAGAATAAGCGGCTTCCCGGTTACGACAGCAGTCTCTGTTCTTTTCATGTGCATACTGTAGGTGTCCATTATCCATGCCATTATCTGTTCATTCGTGTTCATATCGGGTGCAGGAATGTCACGGTCGGGACCGAACACATCGAGCATGTTTGCTGTGTAACGACGTGTGATTTTTTCCAATTCAACTTTCGTCAATTTATTCGGGTCACATTTCACAGCGCCCTTGGCGCCACCAAAAGGTATGTTCATCACCGCGCATTTCCACGTCATCCACGCGGCAAGCGCTTTCACTTCATCAATGGTAACATCAGGCGAGTACCGGATTCCACCTTTCGATGGTCCGAGTATATCATTATGGATAACGCGGTATCCATCGAAGATTTCAATTCGACCATCATCCATTTGGATTGGAATAGAAACGATTACTTGTTTCACCGGAGTTTTTAAGTAATTGTAAATTCCCGGGTCAAGTTGAAGAATCTCGGCGGCAACATCAAACCGATGCATCATAGATTCAAACGGATTATCTTTTTC
>JACPVN010000033.1 GCA_016191715.1 Ignavibacteriota bacterium
GTCCAATCAAATTAATGCTCAATATATCATTGTAACGCACGGACACGGCGACCATCTCGGAGATGCAATCCCGATTGCCAAACGTTGCAACGCCACCATCGTTGCCATCAACGAACTTGCCGACTACGTCGCATCCAAAGGAGCGAAGGCGCACAACATGCACATCGGCGGCAGTTACCAATTTCCCTTTGGAAAAATCAAGTTCACTATCGCGCATCATGGCTCTTGCGCCCCCGACGGAACCTACACCGGAAATCCCTCCGGCGTTCTCATCACCATCAACGGAAAAACAATCTACCACACCGGCGACACCGGCTTATTTTATGACATGAAACTCATCGGCGAAATAAATCCCGTTGACGTCATGCTTCTCCCCATCGGCGATAACTTCACCATGGGAATTGACGATGCCGTCAAAGCAGTCGAGTTGACAAAACCTAAGTTCGTCATCCCGATGCACTATAATACCTTCCCCGTCATCCACGCCGACCCCAATCTGTTCCTTCAGGCAATTCAATCCAAAGGTTTCCGCGGCACAATCCTCCAGCCCGGCGACTCGTTAGAGGTATGAAACATTGTTCAAACAAATTTCCTAACTCCCCTTCCCTACGCCTGTCCGCCTTGGCGGAAAGTAGGGAAGGGGCCAGGGGATGGGTCAGGTAAGTTTACTTGGATTTCCTCTTATGGTCTTGCCGCTCCATGCACATCTTCGGTGTCATTATTTGGCTCGGTGGTCTCTTGTTTGAAAGCGCCATCTCCGTCCCCATCGCTCAGGCAGAAGGCGAACCTGCAGATTCACTCGCAAATAAAATCCACACCCGTTTTGTCGCCTTCGTGTGGATGAGTGTTTGGACTATCGCTGTCACCGGAATTATCATGATGTTACTCAACCCGCAATTTCATTGGTTCACTTTTCAGACACAATGGCAACGCTTGCTTGGTTTCAAACAACTGACATTTATCCTGATGCTCTTCTACGCGTTTGGTTACGCCCGAATGTTATCCTATCTTAATGCACCGTCATCAAACGACGGCACAGATGAGAACACAACATTAGTACGTCAACGGTTAAGTCAGTTCAGAAAAATCAATATCGCACTTGGAATCACAGCGCTTTTACTTGCCGCAGGAATGTAGTTTGGGAAAAGTCATCACCATAACAAATCAAAAAGGGGGTGTGGGAAAAACCACCACCGCCATCAATCTTTCGGCGACGGTGGCAATTGCGGAATTCCCGACACTCCTCATTGATATAGACCCGCAGGCAAACGCAACAAGCGGCATCGGCTTCGACCCGCGACAGGAACGAATCAATATCTATGATGTTCTCATCAACGGAACCGCTCCGCACGAAGCAATCATCAAAACCGAAACGCCGTTCCTCTCCCTTCTCCCCTCGACCATCAATCTCGTCGGTGCAGAAGTCGAACTTGTCGGAACAGAAGGACGCGAGCGAATGTTGTTGAACGTAGTAGAAAAACTCCGCAATGATTTCAAATTTATTTTTGTAGATTGCCCACCGTCGCTCGGACTTCTCACGCTCAACGGATTGGTCGCGGCTGATACGGTTCTTATTCCCGTTCAGTGCGAATACTATGCACTCGAAGGATTGGGACAATTGTTAAACACCATCAACATGGTTCAGCAAGGACTCAATCCAAAACTCTCCATCGAAGGAGTGTTGATGACGATGCACGACGGACGACTCAAACTCTCGAATCAAATTCTCACGGAAATTAGAAACTATTTCGGAGAGAAAGCATACTCGACGGTCATCTCCCGCAACGTACGACTCAGCGAAGCGCCAAGTTACGGCAAACCGATTATCATGTACGATGCCGGCTCAACCGGCGCACGAAGTTACATGGACGCGGCAAAAGAATTTCTCAGCAGACAAACTAACTCAATTCAACATCAACCGGTTTCAGTATAAATTATGACACCACAAAAAGGCGGATTAGGCAGAGGACTCTCAGCATTGATTCCTTCTGCACAGCCACAACAACAAGTACAACAACCACCAACGGAACAGACGGAAGGAGTTGCTCAACAGCCGCAACAGCAGGAAGTACAAAGCGGAACCATCACACACATCGAACTTGCGAAGGTGCGACCGAATCCATTCCAGCCCCGCGCCGATTTCAATCAGGATGCGCTTGACGAACTGAAACAATCCATCTCTCAAAAAGGAATTATTCAGGCAATCACCGTCAGGAAAACTGCCGACGGATTTTTTGAATTAATTTCAGGCGAACGGCGTGTTCGTGCATCGCAGGAACTCGGACTTCCGACCATTCCTGCCTACATCATCGAAGTCAACACGAACGAAGAAATGCTCGAACTTGCGCTTGTAGAAAACTTACAGCGTGAGCATCTCAACCCGATTGAAATTGCAATTTCGTATCAGCGGCTCATCAGCGATGTAGGCTTATCGGTTGAAGATATTGGAAACAAAATCGGGAAAGACCGAACGACGATTGCAAACTTCCTTCGTTTGTTGAAACTCCCCGACCAGATCCAGAAATCGGTTCGCAATGGAAAACTTTCAGCCGGACATGCACGTGCGCTCCTTTCTCTGCCGAACGAACAAACGCAACTCCGCGTCTTCGAGCGTGTCACCAAAGATGAATTGAGCGTCCGTCAGGTCGAAAAGTTAGTCAAGCAGACGCTCAAGAAAATTGAACTGCGCGATGTCATCACTCCTGCCTCCGCGTTCACTCCGATTCCTTCGGTTGATGTTTCGGTGAAGGGCTTTGAAGAAAATCTCCAGCGAATTCTCGGAACAAAAGTCAGAATCCGAATCGGGCAGGATGGCAGAGGCGAAATCATGCTCGAATACTATTCGAATGATGACCTGCAACGACTGCTCGAACTCTTAAACCAAATTCCTCATTGAAAGCAACCATTATGACAAAATCTCTCGTCCTCACGCCTAATGCCCCCGCTCCAATCGGTCCGTACAGTCAGGGAGCGAAAGTTTCCGGCACGCTCCTCTTCACAGCCGGACAAATTCCCTTGAATCCGAAAACCGGAATTGTGATCGGAGTTCACATCGCAACGCAAACGCAACAAGCGTTGGAAAATCTCAAAGCAATTCTTGAACAAGCAGGCGCCTCGCTCGAAAGCGTCATCAAAACCACTGTCTATCTGAAAGATATGAACGAGTTCAGCGACATGAACAAAGTCTATGGCGAATTCTTCAAGAACAATCCCCCCGCAAGAACCACTGTCGAAGTTTCCCGATTACCGAAAGATGTTCGGATTGAGATTGAAGCAGTCGCTGAAGTTCTTTCTTAATGAATGGTTGACGGTTGACGGTTCGTTGTTATAGGTTTGGGGTTGATAAGGATTAACAATTGAGAATTGACCGTTTTTACCCGCCTCAGGCGGGCAAGCCATTGACTATTATATTGTTGTCAGTGTTGCTTCACTGCTCACTGCTCGACGCTCACTGCCAAATACCAAACATTCAAGAACAATCAGATTCTCTTTCTTTACAAGAAGACACCGCTCAAGTAACGTCTTCTCAAACATACCAACCATTCCAGCCAAAGAAGTCCGCCTTGCTTGCAGTCGGTCTTTCCGCCGCACTTCCCGGCGCAGGGCAATTCTATAACGAAACGTATTGGAAGGTTCCGGTCATTTGGGGATTAGGCGGATATTGGATTTATGAATGGGTAAAGTTGAACAACAGTTATCAGAACTACAGAACCCTCTACAGTACGAGTGTTGAAACATCGCCTCCGGGAAATGAAAACTATCTTCGACAACGAGATTTTTTTCGGGATGAACGCGATAAGTTTGCGTGGTATCTCGGTGTTTTATATTTCGTCAATGTAATTGATGCCTACGTTGGCGCGAACTTATATGACTTTGAGGTGACGCCGGATTTGGGGAGTGATGGAAGAGTGTTGCCGAGAGTTACGGCTTCAATCAAATATAAGTTTTAATCTTAAACTTCTACGCGGCTTTCCCTTTCTTTAGATTTTGAGAAAACTCTTCCCGCACTTTTTCAGCAAGAAGTATTTTCAACATTGACTGATACGGAATATCCTGTCGGTTTGCCAAAACTTTAATTCCATCTATCAAAGACTCCGGTAACCGAATAGAAATTGTTCGATTTGTTATTTTCAAATTCGGAAATTTGACTGATTTCGCCTTACTCCAATCCAAGTATTCCACAGAATCGGCTTTAGACCAGAACTCTCGCTCTTCGTCTTCTGATTTAAACTTCGGTATCTGCCTTAATTTTTTCATAGTACAACTTCCTTTCTTTTTTGCTCATATCTCGTGCTGAAATAACCCGAATTTTATTTTTTCTGATAGTATATGAGATAAACAATAAGCGTCCCGCATCTGAGTATCCGAGTATAAAATTGCGTTCTTCATTTTTTGAATGTTGTTCATCCGGTAACGTATAAACTGGTTGATTGAAAAATACCTGTTCACATTCCAACCAGGAGACATGATGTTTTTTCATGTTTTTGTCTTGATTCCCAGCATCCCATTCAAAACTATTTGTAGTAATATTTACATCCATCTGTTTATGGCTAATATATATATTTTATTAGGAGACTCAAACTTGTATCAATGCTGTGCAGTCGGGACTTCCGTCCCGACCGACACAACATTTCAAAAAAAACTATTTCTTCCCTTCCTCAACCTTCGGCGCTTTCCCCAGCACATCGACAATCGAGTAGTTTTTGAGATAACGCCATATTTAGAAAGTAACGGGAGAAACTATTTGAGAATTACTGCTACTTTGAAAATGAAATTTTAACTGTCATGATTAACGGGCTAATTCAAATCTCCCTTCAACTATTCCCGGCACCGTAATATCTTCGTCGATGTTTTCCCACCGTAAGGCATGACCATCTAACCGAATCGTTACTTCTTTTAGTTGTTCATCCGTAGCGTTCTTTAAGATGCGGAATCTGTCAGCCGGAAAACCAATAATTCTTTCATCTGTCAATTCTATAAAAACAGTTCTACCCTCCGCCCAAGCGCGTATCGCTATTGGCTCAATACTTATTTCATGTTCAATAACTGAGACGTTCATAATATTTCCTTTTCAAATAATCCTGATGTTCAAATACTAATCGTTCGATTTCCCTCACAACATGTGGCGCAAGACGTTTATTCCATGCAAGTCGAATTGGTTCTAACCAAAACTTACATTCACCATCGGCAGTTGCGACATGAATGTGAGGCGGTTCATTCCCTTCATCAGAATAGTAATGAAACCTAAATCGTCCTATTCTTAATATTGTCGGCAATCTAACCCGTGCTGAAATTAGTCAAACGTACAGACTAAATTCATAAAAACAAAAGGGGCTGTTTCAAAAGTTAGATTTCACTGTAGGCGCAACCTTCATGGTTGCGTTTCCAAATCAAATACGCAGACATAAAATCTGCGGCTACGCGCCATTCGGACTTTTGAGACAACCCATTTTTCAAATTATTTCTTCCCTTCCTCCACTTTCGGCGCTTTCCCAAGTACATCAACAATCGAATAATTCTTGATGGAGCCAAGATTCAGCGCTTTGATTCCTTTCTCGATTTCTTTCTTATCGCCGACAACAATAACGGCAATGTTTTCCGTATCAATGTATTTCTTTGCTACACGGATAACATCCTCCTTCGTTACAGCCAATATCTTTTGGATGTAATTATTGAAATAATCATCCGGCAAATTATACAAGACAAGTTCGCTTAACATTCCTGCAATCGAACCGAGAGAAGAAAAATTATCGGGGTAGCCAAGCGCAAGATAATTTTTCCCGCGTGCAAGGTCATCATCGGAAATTTCCGGGATTCCGCGAAGTTCTTTCATAAACTCGATCAGTGCGCTGTCGGTTTTGTTCGTTTGAACATCCGATGCCGCGGTAAACGGTCCCGGTGTCGGACGCATTGAGAAAGAAGAATTTGCGCCGTACGCGTAACCGTGCGTCTCACGAAGGTTTTGATTCAATCGTGAACTGAATGAACCGCCAAGAATCGTGTTCATCACCTGAATTGCATAGTAATCGTCTGTCAACCGCTCAACGCCAATCCTCCCAAATCGAATGACCGATTGAGCCGCGCCCGGTTTATCAACCAAATAAATTTTTCTGCCGCTCACTTGGTCAACGGAAGGTAACTTCACTTCCTGCGCTTTTCCACTCTGCCAACCGGCAAACATCTTTTCCAACTTCTGTTGAATTCCGTTCTTGGCTACATCGCCGACAATAACAAGCGTTGAGTTTGAAGGAAGAAAATTCTGCGCATGAAACGCTTTCAAATCCTCCGACTTCAGCGCACGAAGACTCTTCTCATTCCCCATGTCGGGAATTCCGTACGGATGTTTCGTTCCGTACAATGTTCGCCCGAAGATAACGTTAGCAATCGCTCGTGGTTCGTCGTGCCATTGCATCAATCTCGTCAAGCGTTCTTTCTTCTTGCGTTCAAGTTCGTCGGCAGGAAATGTCGGTCGCATAATTATATCTGCAAATAACTCCATCGCGGCATCCAATTTTGAAAGAGGCGTGTGCAGTGAAACTCCGCTCGTATGCATTCCCGCGTACGGGAAAATATTCGCTCCGAGAAAACTGATTGCATCGGAAAGTTCGAGCGCGTTGCGTGTACCGGCGCCTTCATCCATCATTTCCGCGACCATGCTTGCAAGTCCCGGTTTGTCAGAGGGATTCATGACGGAACCGGTATTGACCATCAGTTCCATTTCTACGAGCGGCAATTCGTGTTTCTCCATCAACACAACTTTCATTCCGTTCGCTAATGTAAAATGTTGAATCGGTGGAAGTTTCAACGTCGGTTGCGGACCTGCGGCGGGCGGTTTACTTCTGTCAGGCGCTTGAGCAAATACGTAAGAGACAAACAAAGAAAGAATAATAAGAGAGGTGTATAAGCGTATCATTGTGTACTTCGTTCTTAGTTCTTGGTACTTTGGGTTACTCTGAGTACTTGATACTCGGTACTGACTACTGGCTACTGAATACTGACTACTCATGATTATTTTCCTCCTTTCGTCGCGGCTAATTCTGTCTTTCCTTTCGGAACGACACTTAACAGAACGCGCCCATCATCAATTAAATATTTATCGCAAACCGAGTGAACATCTTTCGGGTCTATCGCTTTGTAACGAGCGAGGTCTTCGAAAAAGTAATCGGGATTCCCTGTTAAGGTAAAATAATTGTTGAGTTGGTCGGCTTTACCTGATGCTCCTTCGAGCCGGTCAAGGAAACTTGCCTCGTATTGATTGACTGCTCGTTGAACTTCCATCGTTGTCGGCGGTTCCGTTTTTAGTTTGTTGATTTCTTCCTGAATGATTGTTTCAAGTTCGGAAAGCGAATACCCTTCTCTTGCTGTTGCCATAATCATAAATGCAGAACCGATAGCCGATGAACTTTGAAACGCGGATACATCCTGTGCTATTTGCATGTCATACACAAGTCGTTTGTAAAGTCGGGATGTTTTTCCTCCGGCAAGAACATTGGCAAGTATGTCGAGTTCAGCATCGCCCGGAGAAAGAACTCTCGGTGAATGCCATGCCATATACAACCGCGGCAGTTGAACTTTATCTTCAAGCACAACGCGCTTTTCTTCTGTCAACACAGCGGGCGGATATGAAAGCGGCGGCGCTTGTTTTCCACCCTTCACATCGCTGAACCATTTTTCAACAAGTGATTTCGTTCTCACAGGTTCAATATCTCCTGCAATGACAAGACTTGCATTGTTCGGAACGTAATAGGTTTTGAAAAATTGCGCTACATCATCGTATGAAGCGGCAGATAAATCTTCCATCGAACCAATGGTGGGCCAATGATACGGATGGTCTTTCGGATAGAGATTCTCCATCAGAGTCGGAAATGCAAGTCCGTACGGTCTGTTTTCGTATGACTGACGGCGTTCGTTCTTCACAACATCACGCTGTCCGTCCACTTTTCCGGGAGACATTGCATCGAGCAGAAATCCCATTCTGTCCGATTCCAAAAACAGCGCGAGTTCGAGCGCGTTGCTTGGAAGATTTTCATAGTAATTTGTCCGGTCAGTTGTTGTGGAACCGTTGTTATCACCGCCCGCGCCTTCAAGCCATTGGTCGAATTTTCCTTCCGGCACGTTGCCCGAACCTTCGAACATGATATGCTCGAATAAATGGGCAAACCCGGTTCGTCCCGGCTTCTCATTTCCCGAGCCAACATGATACCAAACGTTCACGCTGACCACCGGCACGGTGTGGTCTTCATGCAGAATGACATTCAAACCGTTCGGTAACGTAAACCGTGTGTACGGAACCGAGAGACGGACATCCTGCGCAAATAAATAAGTTGATAGTAATAGTAAAAGAATTATGAGTCGTTTCATGAGTTCTTCCTTATGTATGTGAAAGAAATGTAGTTTAAGTATGAGAAATAATTTCTATCGTTTGTAAATTTCACTTCGATGACCAACCTGATGTATTATAATTGTTTGTTCCCGAAAAAGGATTTGATAGATAACCCGATAATCTCCGACCCGTAATTTATACAATCCTGTTAATTCACCTTTAAGAGACAATTGACGAAGAGTTTCAATATTTTCTGATAACCATTTGATTCGTTTTGTCACTTGGCGTGCTATTGTTTTATCAAGTGACATTAAATCACTTTCCGCTTCGGGAAGAATTGTAATTTTATACACGGATACTACAAATTCAAAGATGACATTAGTTCATCGAATGGTTTTCCACGTTCACCTTTTTCAACCAACTTCTTCTGTTTCAAAAGTCGCTTTGCAACGGGTTGTCTCATTTCGAATCCTTCATCCGGATCTAATAATATTTCCCGTAATTTATGTTCGATTGTTATTTCAATAAAAGATTTCAATTCATCTTTTGTCATTTGTGCTACGGTAATCGTCATATAAATATCCTTTTTGGAATAATCTCTGGATAATTTAGTTTTGAATATACTTAATTGTGAAAATTTTCAATAACTATATCGAAACAAAATCAATCACAGGCATTTGAATAATTTTATCAGGCAATCGTTCCTGCAAAATTGCTTCTTGAATTTTTCTAACAGTTGCCGGTGAATAAAATCTCTCACCGCATTGTGTACAAACACGCGCAGGAACATGTTCAATCAAGTGCATCTTTCCATTTGTTTCGATGGAATATGAAGTTAATTGCTCGATGATAGTTCCACCGCATAAATCGCATTTCATTTTGTTTTCCTTTCTATGAAATTTACCCACAGATTAAAATCAGGTTCATAAACTGTTATAATTTTGATAAGGTCACGAATTGGATAACTGCATTGAATATGCAGTGGTCGCTCCTGTTTCGTCAGCCCGAAAATCAAACAACTCGGACCATATTTATCTTCCGGATAGTCTTCAATGATAATTCCATTCTCGATTGCTTCACATATTTCTTGTTCGTAGATTAATCGTATGATTGTTTGGTCAACAGCATGATGACTGTATTCATACAATCCTAAACGAATCTTTTTTTTTATATCCTCAATCATTAACTCGGTTGAAACTTTTCCACTTCTTCTAAAATCGTTGAAACGATTTCTTCTTCTTTCACCCGTTTGATAACTTCACCCTTGCGATAAAGAATTGCAACTCCTTTTCCTGCGGCGATGCCGATGTCGGCTTCACTTGCTTCGCCGGGTCCATTAACGACGCAACCGAGAACTGCAATCTTCACTGGCTTTTTCACGCCTGCAAGTTTCTCTTCAAGTTGCGCCATAATGCCGAATAAATCCACTTCCAATCGTCCGCATGTTGGGCAGGCAATCAATTCGACATTGCGTGAAGCAAGACTGAGCGAGCGGAGAATCTCTTTCCCGACCTCCACTTCTTTTACCGGTTCGTCAGTCAACGAAACGCGAATCGTATCACCGATTCCTTCCGCTAATAACGCACCAATACCAACGGCGGATTTAATTGTTCCGACCCGCGTTGTTCCTGCTTCGGTCACTCCAAGATGAAGCGGAATATCCGTTCGTTGCGCAACGAGACGATATGCTTCAATCATCAATTTCACATCAGTTGACTTTACGGAGATAATCACATCATGGAAACCAAAATCTTCACAAATTTCTACATGCCGCATCGCGCTTTCGTACAATGCTTCAGGAGTCGGGTATCCATGCTTTTCGAGAATGTCTTCTTCAAGCGAGCCGGAGTTTACACCGATACGAATCGGGATTCCTTTCTTCTTCGCTTCTGTTAACACTTGTTCGATTCGGTCTCGTGAGCCGATGTTTCCGGGATTGAGCCGGACTTTGGCGACATTTCCTTCAATCGCTTTCAATGCAAACACATGATTGAAATGAATATCGGCTACGATGGGAACAGGCGATCGTTTCACTATCTCACCGATTGCATCTGCCGCTTCTTTATCATTGACAGTGACACGAACAATATCGCATCCCGCTTCCGTCGCATCGAGAATTTGCCTCACTGTTCCATCAACATCCGAAGTTTTTGTCTTCGTCATCGTCTGGACTGAAATCGGTGCGTTTCCACCAACGAGAATTCCGCCGACATTCACTTGCCGGGTTTTCCTTCTTACACCAACTTTGTATGTTTGATGCGGACTTGAAGGAACAGAAAATTCTATAAGATTACTTTCTTTTGATAGAGTTGATTGCATATCGTATCGTTTTCGTTTCAGGTTTCAAGCACTATCTAACGTGTAACCTCAAACCTAAAACCATTAATTCAGTCGTTTGCTTTCTTCAAACAAAAATCGTTTTTCTTCTTCTGTCAGACTTTGATACCCGCTCTGATTTATCTTGTCGAGAATTTCATCCAAGCGCGATTGAGTTTCCTTTTGAGAATCTGATTGAATATCCTCATAGGTTGCTTCTCCCACTTCTTCCTGCGGGCGCGTTGCAGTGTATCGGTATTGGGGTTGAGAGTAAAATATCGGTTTCTTTTTGAACATTGAAGGTAGTCCGAGCCGTTGTTGGTCAACGAGTAAATAAATAAATCCTACCAA
>JACPVN010000034.1 GCA_016191715.1 Ignavibacteriota bacterium
CCAGACATCATGAGCATTTTGTCCCTTCGACCTGCTGAAACCAGTGAAGTGACATGAGATGCAGTCAACGGTTGTATGTTGCGGATAATGGTTTGTCATTGTATGACATGTTTGGCATTTCACATCACCTTCATCCTGCCAATCGTGCTGCCTTCCCGGATATGCATGAACATTCGTATGACATTGAGCGCATGTCATTGTAGTGTGTTTCTGACTTAACGCAAGTTCCTGTGTTTGCGGGTGTCGGCGTATGTTTGAACCCCACGCTTTCGGGTACGGCGATTCTTCAGAAAGAAATCCATACATCGGCGGTTTGTAATAACCAAGGTGACATGATTGACATATTTCGTTTGTTGCACGCAAGCTGTCTCCCGTGTAGAATGTGTGCGACTCGACATTGGTTGTCCAGTTCATGGCATATTCAGTCAGTTTCCCTGAACGAGAAAGCGTTCCGGTGTCTCCATACGCCTGAAGACTATCCCATAATGCGAGCACCGTTCCCGAAGCCCCTTGAACACGATTGGATTTGAAATGACAAGTTGCACACGAGGTATGACAACGATTGCAATCATTATTGGCATACGCCTCCCCGACGCTTTCGCCGTTCACTGTATGTACATGAGCCTGCTTTTGTCTCCAAGTCGTGTGATGCGTTGACGTGTCGAATGAAGCAAATGACGTATGACAACCGCCCTTGTTACAAGACATTGCAGCAGTTGTATAATAATTTCGTGTTCGTTCACCGCCTGCTGTTACCGTATCATTTTTCGCAGAGAACCTTGCCCAACCGCCATAGGATTTCAACAGAGCATTCGCGCCTGCATGGTTATAGAGGTTCGTAGCAGTAAGATCGGTGTGGCATTGAACACAAAGTAAATTTTTGTGAGTACTGAGATTATATTTTAGTGAATCAACATATAACGGAATTGTTTCCGTCGTTCCATTTGAAAGAGTTATCGTTTTGAGTAATGACACATTCGAATGGCAGAGATAACATTGTTCCCGCGTGAGTTGTGCATCTGATGTCGTTACCAATAATGCAATGAACAAGGTTACGGTAAGAGAGAATTGTAAAAATTTTATCATGAGATTTCTTTTCCTTTCGGGATTATAAATTGTTTTTTAATAATTTTGAAGAAAGCAAAAAGAACAATAAATGAAATAAGTAGGCAGTGATACGAAGAAGAACGCGAGGTGATGAATTTAATAGCACATTTTTCATGCCATAGTTGATTCAAGAGAAAAATGCTGTTAGAGTTTCTGTCACTTTCGCTGAACAGATTCATCCGCGAAAAAAAAGAATTTTAGGTAGATGTTGCATTAGACAACAGAATAATTCTTCTTCCTTGTTGAAATCAAAAACAACTTTTGGGAACAATTCTCACGATTGATATGGTAAAAAAAAATGATTTCAAAAACGAGAGACACTCACAAAGCAGAAAGCCGGTTCCGCATAACACGCAAACCGGCTTTCCACCAATTCAAAATATCTTTATGATACTATTTAACCATGAGCATCTTGAATGTCTTCGTGAACTTTCCTGCTTCGAGCTTGTACATATAAACGCCGGTTGGCGCTTGTAAACCGAAGTCGTCGCGTCCTGTCCACGTTACTTCATATCTGCCTGCATCGAACTCGCCATCCATCAGCGTCGCGACTGCCTGACCGATGATATTATAGACAACAAGTGTTGCTTTCTCATGTCTCGGTAAATCTACAACAATCCTTGTAGAAGGATTGAACGGGTTTGGATAGTTCTGCTCAAGCCTGAACTTATCCGGAGTTTCTCCGCCAACTTCCCGAACATCCAGCGAAAAACGGGAGCGAACGCGAAACTCATCAAACATCACCGTCGTTGGCAATTGAGATGATTCATTCTCCTGAATAAGATACACATACGCCATCGGAAAATTATTTGTCCATGTCCCGTGGTATTTTTCGACTCCGTCTATGTATAAACTAAAGTTCGAATTTCCTTCAAAAATAAATCTGATGTCCAAACCGGCTGTTGAGTTTGTTTCCCACAAAACAGTTTGCGAATGATTGACATTCTCGATTAATTTCCATCCTGAGTCTCCTTGGTCTCCGGTCCAGAGAATTAGCCATCGTTCGAAATCATCCGGCGCATTACCGCTTCGCTTAACAGGAGCGAAAAGAATTGAAGCAGAATTTTGTTGTCCCATCTGTGTACGATTCATCAGCACGCGAATGTCTCTGTCATTCAAATTGTATGGCTTTTTCGTTACCACACCCGCGCCCGAACGTCCTGATTGGCTATGCGTTTGAATATGAAGCGTGCTATCTATGACTAAGGCTGTGTATTGATTTCCGAACGGATTGCCATACATGTACGGGTCCCACAACTCCTGAGAAAATCCAACATTGTGTCCGTCAAAATTATCTAATGCAAATGTATCGGCAGGAATAAGATTGAACGAAACGTTTGCACCCGGAGAAATATCCCAATAGGTAGTATCAACATACATTCCCGGAGGAAGCTGATACTCATCGTTTTCACTATTTAACCAAACATTGTATTTGAGGTTCAAATCTGTATCGCTTCGTACCGGAATAGAAAACATTCCCAGTCCGTTCGTCGTTGCTTCGGAGTAGCTGTTCAGAACATTTGTCCATGCACTCACCTTGTACGTTCGTGTCGGAATTCCACCATTCTCTAATACAAGTCCTGTGATGATACTGTTTGTCGAGTAACAAGTAAAATTTGAAATCGTGTTATTGACAATCGAATCATTTTCAACAATAGAAAAGTCGTGGCTTTGCGGACTCATGTAATTTGGTAATAAATCATCCTGACTTACACCGA
>JACPVN010000017.1 GCA_016191715.1 Ignavibacteriota bacterium
AGTTCGCCGTTACAGTTGTATCTCTTGTGACATTAACTTCGGTTCTCGGATTCGCTGTTGAACCATCACTCCAATTCACAAAGTGATAGTTTGCAGTGGGTACTGCCGTTACTGCCGTTCCATCGGAACCATGATTCACTGTCTGAGGCGTTACTCCCGAAATTGTTCCGTTTGCTCCTGCTGTGTAGGTCAGTGTGTATGTGTTGATGGCAAAGTTCGCCGTTACAGTTGTATCTCTTGTGACATTAACTTCGGTTCTCGGATTCGCTGTTGAACCATCACTCCAATTCACAAAGTGATAGTTCGCAGTGGGTACTGCCGTTACGGCGGTCCCGTCAGTACCATGATTTACAGTTTGTACTAAAGTTCCAGATAATGAACCATTCGGTCCTGCACTATAAGTAAGCGTGTAAGTAGTTATTGCACCGGTGAAATTCAAACCCGGAACATCAGCGCTAAAGACGTCTGTTTTAATAGTTAATGGGTCAAATGTATATCCAATGAGACTTGGCGTTAACACTATGTCGAATGTATTTTCAGGTATTCCGCCAATAGAATAATTACCATTGATATCCGTTACACCGGAACCGCTGGCTCCTTCGCTGGCAGTAACCAACACTCCGCTAAGAGGGTTCGACGAACCATTGAGTATCGTTCCACTGACAGTAAATGGTTGTGCTTGCGTATTGCTTGTAAAAAGGACAAAAGCGATGATAACTGTTAAACACCAACGAATAACTCTTTTCATAGATTCCTCAAAAAATATTTGTAATAAAATTCTTCAACGATATGTTCAAATTTAACACCGTGTAATTTCTTCGATATTGCCCTGACAAACATACCCCAACGCCTTATAGTCATGCGAGATAAGAAGAATTCCGATTCCTTCGTTCTGGTATAACTCGGTAAATAAATCAAGAATTCTCTTTCGCCATTGAGAATCAATACCTGCCGTTGGTTCATCAGCAATTAAGAAAGTCGGGCGAACGATAATTGCACGGGCAATTGCGGCAACTCTTCTCTGACCTCCGCTTAATTGCAAAGGATATTGTGTTAATAATGTATGGTCGAGATGCACTTCCTTTGCAACCCGAAAAACAAGTTCTTTTCGTTCTGCTTTCGTCAGGTCATTCCGGTAAATAATCAACGGTTCTTCAATCGCATCATACACCGGCACACGCGGGTTAAACGGAGCGTTTGTTCTCTGGAAAATCATTCGAATGTGTTTCCGTACATGAGGATGGACATATCCTTGTTCCCGATACATCGGCTCTGCGCCAAGATAGACCTGACCGTGTGATGGACGAAGTAATCCGGCAAGAATTTTCGCGAATGTTGTTTTTCCAATTCCGCTTTTTCCTTTCAACCCTTTAATCTCTTTGCGTCCAAGTGTCAGTGTAAATCCGACCAACACTTCTTTAACACCTTGTTCTTTGGATGTCAGATTGTTTGTAACGAGATATTTCTTCCCAACCTTCTCGGCATGAAGTTTAAGAATTTCATTCATAATTCATGTTCCTTATGATTCTTTTCCCACTCCGCTTTTGTTTCGTATAATCTCCCGTTATCCATCCAATTCAGTCGCTGACAATGTTCATTGGCAAGTTCTTCCGAATGGGTAATGAATAAAATAGAGGCGCCTCGCTCCTGTGCCTCATGTAGTTTCGCTAACACTTTATCTTCATTTTCCGGGTCCAGCGAGGTCGTACATTCGTCAGCGATGATGACGGATGCCTGTTGCGCCAGTGCCATCGCTACAGAAATTCTTTGGAGTTCACCTCCGCTGAGTTCATGTGGATACGAATCGAGATTCTTTTCTGGTAAATCAAGATGCTCTAACAACTCAATACTCTTTTGTCGTATCATCTCGCCTGGAATCTCAGCCGCAACAAATGCTTCCGCGATATGTTCTCCAACTGATAAATAGGGGTTAAACGATTCTATTGGGTTTTGAAATATATAGGCAAACTTCTTGCAGGCAACCTGTTCAAAATTTCTATAATACTGTTTCATCCATCGGTAATTATTTTTCTTCACTTTCTTGATTTTTCCGTTTTTTTGTTGAATGAGAACTTTCGGAAATGCATCATCAACAAGGTTTTGGCTTTCAAAGAATATTTTTCCTTGCACAATTCCGGGATAGCCCGAAATCAAACCGCTCAGCGAACGCGCAAGAATGGATTTTCCGCTCCCGGAATTTCCCATAATTCCCAGCCATTCATTGTTCCGGAGAACCATACTTACAGAATTGTTTGCAATCTTGTATCCTTCATTTTCTGCAAATAAAACCGTAAGCTGCTCGACTTCGACTATTGGTTTCACATCCATAGAAAAACTTTACGATTCCTGTGATTGACCGGAGTATTTCACCAGACCATCACCAATCAAAAAGAGAGAAAAAATAAACAGGACAACAACGGATGCTGGCAGAAATAATAACCAGCGATTTGCAAATCCTTTAGTAACAGGTCCGAACAGTGCTGTAAGTTCAGCAGGGAACAATGATTCGTTACCAAGAATACCCGTCGTTGCATTCGCACCCAATAAATTTCCCCATGCGTCAAAGTTCCCGACGTTAAAGTATCCGAGGTACAATTCCATCATGATAAACGATGCGGTTGCAAAGATTCCATGTATCACCAACAATTCCCGGCAATTGAACCAAAGAATATGACGGGAAATAATTCTCCAATCCGAAACACCGAGTTCTTTCGCCGCATCAATAAATTCTTCTTCGCGTAAGACATGAATCTTATTCATAATACTTTTTCCGACGCGTGTTGATTCCGCAATCCCGAACGTACAGGCGATGACCATGAAAGATGTTGACTGGTTCAACTCTCCTTTCGAAGCAAAAATACAGACAAGCATCAACAGAAGTAATTGTGGTAATGCGCTTATCGAATTCGAAAGTATCATAGCACAAAAACCTTGCTTCGTTTCATCATAATACCCTGTCATTACTCCGAACACACAACCAAGTCCGATGGCTATGAAAAGCACAATAAGCAATGGGATAAAATATTTTGAGATACAGCTAAACACGATATAGAACGGATCTGTCCCGATTGTATCTGTACCGAAGGGATAGTTTCTCGAACAGGCAACCGTGTCATATTTGTGGACCGAGTTCTTTTTTTGTCCCGGGATAGTTCCGGACCGGACAATCTGTTGTTGTGTTTCTTTCACCTGTGAACTGTTACTCCAGATACTCGGCGTACAGAGCCCATCGTCAAAATTTCGTTCTTTCCCAAGCGGATATAACAGATCAATGCTAAGCCCGATAACAATTAAAAAAGACAGAATGAAAAGTCCCGTCGAAAATCTCCATCCACCTTTTTTGAAAAGTTCAACTACGATTTTCATCAAACTTTTCCACGTGAAAGTTGCTTTGCCCTTGATATCGGATCGAACACAAGCAGGACTACACGGTTGATAAGATTCATAAAAACAACAAAGAACACGACCAGAATGCTCAATTCAAACATTGCGGCAAAATTAAACGTATCATCACGCGAATATAACATCATACAAAATGCGATTCCCTGCAGGTTTACGCCCCGTTCAACAATCAACGCCGCACCTATAAAAAAAGGAACTTTTGAAACAATTCCCGAAGTCATCGGAACGATGGATGCGCGGGTAATATGTTTCCACAGCGAAGCATCTCTCGCTCTTGCAGAAAGTATGTAATGGTCATCCACGATTTTTTGCAACTCTAACTTGAACGTACGGACTAACTCGCCAACCATTCCGCTACCAATAGAAAGTATCAATGCGGCAATAAAATATTTTCCGACATTGTCCGAAAATGTAGATTGTAAGAATCCGATAGACTGAGTCTGTTGATCAGATGAACAACTTGAAAACATAACTGCAATCGCCGCGATTGTTACAAAGATCGGAACTGAACCGGTAAAAAAAAGTATCTGTTCAATAAATGCTGAAAATCTCCATTCTCTTCGAAAAAGGATAAAGAGGGCAACGGCCAGACTAAGAATAAAAGTAAGGAGCAGAGCAAGCGTAACAAGAATAGCGGAAGCACTCAATCCGTTCGAGATACTCGTTTCAACATTCGAACTTATTTCAAATACCGGTCCAAAATGTGAATCTCCTCCAAAAAAAACTCTCCACGAGTCCACATATAAAGCGAAAAAATTGGCTTCTTTTTTCGCCAAATCGCCTGTTGCGTAATAGACGGTTATAAAGACAAGAAAAGTGCTGACGAATAAAGTCAGTAATGTTACAAGAGTTTCCCGTTTAATCAGTGTAAAAAGGTTTTTCACTTCGTCACTTCCCAATCAAATATTCTGTCGAAGAAACTGTATGCATTGAGATCAACAATGCCGATTTTTTGTCTGTTGAACGCGCTGTTCATTTTCAATGACCAGAGAAAAATATGGGGACGTTGCTCTGCAAATCGTCCATGTAAAATTCTTCCTTTGATCTTCTTTGTTTCAACATCAGTCAAATTGGAAAATACATCTAACTCTTTGTTGATTTCCTGGACATTGAATCCCATATAGTTTGTCTTATTCAATCCCTCACCAATCTCCCGCGCATGGAAGAGCGGCGTGATATCACCGAGTAAATCTTTCGACCGAACCGAACCTAAAGCAAGATCAAAATTATGAGTTTTATACAGACGGTCATCCCACTCACCGGATGAAACACCGACCATCTCTACTTCTAATCCGATGTCCTGTAAGAATTTCATTATCATAATACAGGCACGTTTTTTTTCTTCTCCGATGTAACCATCTTCCTGAATGTAGAGTAACTCCAGTTTCTCAATTGCTTTATCTTTTCTCGCGCTTTCAATTAATTGAGCCGCGACATCCGCGTCGTACGGATCAGGTAAAACATTCGGGTCGAAGTACGGACTTCCTTCTGGAAACGGTCCGGAGATTGGCTTTGCCTGACCGAAAAAGACACTCGATATTACCCGGTCTCTGTTAATCGCTTTTGAAATTGCTTCCCGAACACGAATATCCTGCAATGCCGGCTTTCGATAATTCACTCCAAGATATTCATACGAAAGTGTTTGATACGGTCGAATGAGAGCCAATCCCATATTATCTATCATAGAAATTTCTTTGAACGGAATTTCCACCAGCATCGCCGCATGACCTGCCATGAACTCGTTTACTCTTGCCGGATCGTCAGGAATCGGAATCATCGTTACCAAATCAATTTTATTCTGGTTGTCATTTTGCCAGCGATAGTAATTATCATTCCGCAATAACGATTCATTATTACTCGTCCCGTGTTCTCTGAAATAAAAAGGACCGCAACCGAATAATCTGTTCGTAAATTCTCTAATTTTCCTCCTATCAGAACGCACTCCATCAGGAATGATGGGAAAACTGAGACGTTCTTTTGCTGTATATTCATCAATTCCTCTCAACGTTACTCGAAGACGAAGCGAGTCAACGATTTCCATATTCAGATGTGAAAGTTGTTCCGGAAGTTTCGGATACGCAGGACATTCTCGTGTAGTATCTAACCATCTATATGTTGCATACACATCCCTTGCCCTCATTGGCGAAGTATTATCATCGTTCCACAGAATATCTTCTCTTAATTTAATGATAAAAGAAGTGGGAGATTCAGCAGTCCATGATTCGGCGACATCCGGAATATACCTCGCTTCTTCATTCACACGAAACAATTTTGCAAACATAAGAAACGATAACCGCTCGTTTACTTCGTTGTATCGGTTGAGATATGGGTCGAGGGTTCTTACAATTCTGTTTTCAAGATAGGTAAAGATCTTCACGCCCTGTGAACAGACAGTTGATGAGATGAAAAATAATAAGAGGATTACATTTAACAGGTTGATACGTTTCATACTTCTCCGATGATTTATTTACCGAGATTCATTTTATAGCAAATGTCTAAACTTGAAACCGTTTCGCGAAGCGGTGTACCGACATCG
>JACPVN010000026.1 GCA_016191715.1 Ignavibacteriota bacterium
AAATATCCAAAGTATTTTTCTTTGTTAATCCTCCCTCCTTTCCTATATTTGTGCGTCTCAATGATTGATTACAAACACGAGCAAGCAAAGCCCATCGGCGTATTCGATTCGGGCATTGGCGGACTTACAGTCGTCCGTGCGCTGATGAAACGGTTGCCGCATGAAAACATTGTCTATTTCGGTGATACCGCACGTGTGCCGTATGGTTCAAAATCGCCGGAAACAGTTCGTGAGTATGCCGTTCAGGATACTGCGTTTCTTATCAGCAAAAATGTGAAGATGATTGTGATTGCTTGTAATACGGTTTCATCGGTTGCCATTGATGTTGTTCAGAAACGCGCAAAGATTCCTGTTGTTGGCGTGATAGTCCCCGGCGCAAAAGCCGCATCGGAAGCGACAAAGAATAATCGCATTGGCGTTATCGGAACAGTCGGAACAATCAAAAGCAACGCGTACACAAATGCAATCCGATTAGGAAATCCGAAAGCGACTGTTACATCTCAAGCGTGTCCGCTCTTCGTTCCGCTTGCAGAAGAAGGTTGGACGGAACATAAAGCCACAGAATTAATTGCAAAGGAATATCTGTTCCCGCTCAAGTTGGCAAAGATTGATACGCTCGTGCTTGGTTGTACTCATTACCCGATTCTCTCGGAGATTATTGAGAAAGTATTTGAGAATACAGTTACTCTGATTGATTCCGGTGTAGCAACCGCAGTTGAAGTTGAACGCGTACTTGATGAAAATAATCTGCGCAACACAAGCAAGCATACAGCAAACTTACAATTTTTCGTAAGCGATATTCCACATAAGTTCACAGAAGTCGGAGAACGATTTCTCGGACAAAAGTTAGGACGTGTGAGAAAAGCAGAAGGAACGTTTTAATGATATACGATATGAGATGTGCGATATGTGCTGTTTCTGATTACGGATTACGGATTGCAGATTTTCGATTGAAGATTTCAGATTGAATACAAAGAACTAAGTACAAAGTACCAAGCACAGCCATGACAACTGACGAATGACCAATGACAAGTTTATTAACTGAAAAACAAATTAAGACCAAACTTCACAACTTAAAGAATTGGAAAATGGTTGAGAATGAAGTTACCAAAACGTTTGTATTTGAAGATTTCGTTCACGCGATGGGATTTGTGAACTCGATAGCGTTGCTTGCTGAGAGAGCAAATCATCATCCTGATATTGACATCCGTTGGAACAAAGTAACACTCACGCTCAGCACACACAGTGCCGGCGGATTAACAGAAAAAGATTTTATGTTAGCAAAAGAAATAGAAAAATTATGAACATCAGCAGACTTGAATCACTTCAGAAATTTCTGAAAGAAAATCCTGAAGATTCGTTCACGCGATATGCCATCGCTATGGAACATGTTTCTATGAAAAACATTCCTCAAGCGATTTCACATCTTCAGGACCTCATCAGACACGATTCAGCATATATTTCCGCGTATCATCAACTTGGGAATTTATATCAAACAACAGGCAAACCCCTTGACGCAGTGAAAACACTCGAAAAAGGAATCGAACTTGCAGAACACCTTGGCGAGATACACGCCCAAAAAGAAATGCAGGAATTGCTTGATGATATTGTTGATTCGGAATTATGACGAAAGAAAACATTCTTTCCATCTTCAAAAAAACAGAAGCGCTCCTCGAAGGACATTTTCAACTTACGTCAGGATTGCACAGTCCTGTCTATTTTCAGTGTGCAAAAGTGCTTCAGTATCCTGAATACACTACAGCGCTTTGCGCTGTGATTGTTCAATATTTTCGCACCCGTAAAATTGATCTCGTCATCGCACCGGCAATAGGCGGAGTTGTTGTTTCTCAGGAAGTCGGGCGACAGTTAAATGTGCGAACAATCTTCGCTGAACGAAAAGAAAAGAGAATGGAACTTCGGCGCGGTTTCTTCATCAAACCAAATGAAAATGTTCTTGTTTGTGAGGACGTCATTACAACGGGCGGATCTGTTCAGGAAGTGATTGAAATTGTGAAACAGTATCAGGCAAATGTTGTTGGCGTCGCTTCGATAGTGGATAGAAGCAACGGTAAAGTTTCGTTTCTAAACTTCCACCCTGTTCTGACGATGGAAGCAGTTACGTATCAACCCACAAATTGCCCTCTTTGCTCTCGGGGAATTCCCGTCGAGAAACCGGGAAGCAGAAAAGTAAGTTTATAGTTTTGAGTTTATAGTTTCATCCATGTTTGATAATCAAGCCATAGAACATTTATTGTACGCTATTGCAATCATCATTGCTTCTGCGATTCTTGGAAGAGTCATCAAGTTCCTCCTTAATACTGTTTTCAAAAAACTTTTCAAGCATACCGAAACAAGTTTAGATGACAGATTGCTGGAAGTGTTTCGAGGGAGAGTAACAACGCTCAGCATCATCGGAGGAATATACGTTGCAATCAGAGAAGTCAAAAAAGGATTGACTGCAGAAAACATCACCGCATTACAATCACTTGATTATTTGAGCATCGCTCTTTTCATTTTTTTAGTTTTCGTTCTCACTCGGCTTGCAATCAAAACTGTTCAGTCAACGTTTGATTGGTACCTTGAGGAAGTCTCACGAAAAACTGATTCAGTAATTACTCCCACCATCGCTCCACTTACAACAAAAGTTCTCAACATTCTTCTGTTCATGATTGCCGGAATGATAGTGCTTGACCATTTCGGAATTAACATCGGAAGTTTTCTTGTCTCGCTTGGTGTTGGCTCATTGGCAGTTGCACTTGCCGCTCAGGAAACCGTAGCGAACATGATTGCCGGTTTTGTTATTTTAATTGACCAACCGTTTCGCATCGGCGACCGCATCAAACTTCCATCGGGCGATGAAGGCGATGTTGTACAAATCGGATTGAGAAGCACGCGCATTTTGAATTATGACAGCAACCTTGTCGTCATACCAAACAGCGAACTTGTGAAAAATAGAATCGTCAACTTCTCCCTCCCTGAAAAGAACATTCGTGTCAACGTTGAAGTCAATGTTGCGTACGGAACAAACCTTGAACGTGCGAAGCAACTTCTGCTGAACATTGCCAAGCAACATCCCGATATTTCGAGCGAACCTGTTCCCAATGTGTTTGTGATGATGTTAGCAGATTCATCTGTTCAACTGAAACTTGTCGCCGGGACTTCCGATTTCCTCAGCAAATTTCCCACTGAAGCAAAAATACGGGAAGAAATCTACACTGCATTCGCAAAAGAACGAATTGAAATTCCGTTTCCGCAACGTGTAGTTCATGTGAAAAACTCATGAACCTAAAACTCCTCCAACGCAATCTTATACATCGCGGTCGCGTCTTCAACACAATCGTTGATGATATTGAATATCCATCAGGCAGACAATCAGTTCGTGAGGTTGCAGAACATCCGGGCGGAGCGGTTGCCCTTGCTGTTTTTCCTGATGAAAAAATAATTCTCATCAAGCAACATCGCTATCCGATTGATAAATTTTTATGGGAACTTCCTGCCGGTAAACTTGAAAAAGGCGAAGACCCGCTTGCGTGTGCAAAGCGCGAACTTGAAGAAGAATCAGG
>JACPVN010000018.1 GCA_016191715.1 Ignavibacteriota bacterium
AGTCTTGATTTTTTTCCTAACCCCAAACTTAAGTTTGGGGTTAGGAAAAAAATCAAGACTCCATAACCGCTTTAGCGGTTTCTAACTGAACGGTCACACAGAGTGATGTGCTTTAGATGGAGTTTAAAATACAAAACAATTTTGATTTTTGTGAATTGACTTCTGAGGATTACTCGTTCTCAACTTCTTCCTTGAAATGCTGAATCTGACTTTTCAACACGAGCATCCCTTGCTCTATGCTTGTCGTCTTCAACCCCAACGATGTTTCTGCTTTGAGTGTGATAAATCCCGAGCGCAACGGTCGAGCGGCGACTTGCTTTAATGTGGCAGTCTTCGTCGGCAGAATCAATTTCTTGTCAAAGTCGAATGCCTTGGCAATTCTCAAAGCGAACTCCGCCTTGCTCATCCATTTCGGTCCGCCGATGTGAAAAATCCCGGTAGAATTCATCTCAAGAATTTTCAAAATCCCAAATGCAACATCGTCAACCAAAGTCGGGTTACTGAATTGGTCATCGGCAACTTTGTACGGTTGTCCCGCTACGAGCGATTCCAAAATCCGCAATGCGACATTTGCTCTCGAACGAACTCCGGCTCCGTACAAAAACAATGTCCGCACAACGGCAAACGGTACACCACTTGAACGAACTATATTTTCTGCCGCTAATTTTGTCTTGCCGTAATAGTTGATAGGATTTGGTCGTTCGTATTCGTCGTACGGTCCGTTCTTTCCGTCAAACACATAATCGGTTGAAAGTTGAATAAACTTCGCGCCGACAAGTTTCGAGGCATACACAAGATTTTCCACTCCCGCCGCATTCGATTGCCACGCCTGCGCACGTTCTGTTTCACACAGGTCAACATTGGTCATCGCCGCCGCATTGATAATCACTTCCGGTTCGAACTCATCAATCACGCCTCGTACTTCCCGCTTACTGATAATATCCATCGTGCGATATTTCAACATGGGTTCTTCAAATACCGATTGCTCTTGTCTTGCAGTTAAGAGAAGTTCGAAATTGCCGCATCGGAACAACAACTCGACCAGTTTTTGTCCGAGCAACCCGTTCGCTCCCGTGATGAGAACACGCATGAATTATCTCAGCGAGGTTTCTAACGCCGTTGCCGCGTCGGTTTTCTCGTCTCGATATTTGATAATAACAGGTGTGGAAATAGAAAGTTTATGTTCGCTTGCAAACGGCTGTTCAATTGCGCGGCTTCCCATGATGACGACTGCGCCTTCGGGAATCGTCAACGGCTCGGTGGTTGTCTTTTTCAAAATCGTTTGATTAACCAAATCATACACAGCGGTCGAACCTGTAAGAATCACTCCCGATGCAAGTACTGCTCTTCGTTTAACAATCGTTCCTTCATACACGCCGCAGTTACCGCCGACGAACACATCGTCTTCAATAACAACAGGCATCGAACCGATTGGCTCAAGCACGCCGCCTATCTGCGCCGCCGCACTGACATGAACCCGCTTCCCGATTTGCGCGCATGAACCAACGAGAGCGTGCGAATCAATCATCGAATGTTCATCTACGTACGCGCCGATGTTTATGTACGATGGCGGCATCATCACAACGCCATGCGCTACGAATGCGCCGTCGCGAACGACCGAACCGCCCGGAACTATTCGTACACCGTCACTCAACTCAAAGTGACGAAGCGCCATGGTGTCTTTGTCAAAATATCGGTAGCAGGAATCGTTGCAAAATTCTTTCAGCGTTCCGAGACGAAACGCAAGAAGGATTCCTTTCTTCACCCACGTGTTCACTCGCCATGTTCCGGTGTGTTTATCCGCGGAACGAACTGCTCCACCGTTGAGCGCTACTTTCAGTTGATGAACAGCGCGGAGAGCATCGTCTTTGTCAAGTTTTTCTGCTGACTGTTCGTACAGATGTTCGATGATTTGTTGGAGAATCATTTAGTTTCTTTTCAAAATTATATAATGCTTCATCACTCAACTTATCCCACATCTTAAATTCTTCGTGAAGGAATTTGAGATTTTCTTTGTCGTTATCCTTTTTCATTTCAATTAATGAGATCTAACTCTTGTAAAATTTTCTTCAGCACCGGGCGATGTTTCTTACTCATCGGAACCAACGGAAGTCGGTACCGCTCTTCAATCATTCCCATCATAGCAAGCGCGGCTTTGAGAGGAATGGGGTTCGACTCAACAAAATTAATGTTCATTAACGGCAACAATTTGTATTGAAGTTTTTGCGCTTGCTCAAACTTTCCTGCCAAACCGAATCGAACCAAATCAGAAAACATTTTCGGAACTTGGTTTGAAACAACGGAAACAACTCCATCCGCACCGAGCGAAATCATCGGGAGTGTTATA
>JACPVN010000027.1 GCA_016191715.1 Ignavibacteriota bacterium
AACAATACACCCCGAATGATGGTGATGTAATATCTCAGTGGAATGATGTACGTAATGTATTGAATCACCTGCGGCATGTTCTCAATGGGGAAGGCAAAGCCGGAGAGATAAATGAACGGCAGGAAGATAAAGAACTGCGCTGTCATCATCGCTTGCTGTTGGTTACGGGAGATTGTCGAAACAAACAAGCCAAGTCCGAGCGTTGTAAGTACAAACAAACCGCTCAATCCATACAATAACAGGTAGTTCCCCCGCATCGGAACTTCAAACCAATAGCGGGCAACGGTTAACACGATCGTAACATCAATCAATCCAATAAGTACAAACGGAAGTAACTTCCCCAGCATCAATTGATACGGTTTGATTGGAGTAACTAATAATTGCTCAAGTGTACCGCTTTCCTTTTCTTTCACGATGCCGATGGAAGTCAGCGTCATCGTGACAATCATCAGCACCATTGCAACAACTCCGGGAACCATAAAGTTTTTACTTTTCAGTTCGGCGTTATACCAAAACCGAACCTGCGGTGCGAACGTTACCTGTTTCAAACCTGAAGCCGATCGTTCCATTGTTTGCACTAAAATATTTCGTGAGTATTTCATCACGACTTGTGATGCATAACTGAGACTTATTCCGGCGGAGTTTGCATCGCTTCCATCAGATATTATTTGAAGAGGCGCTGTTCGCTTCGCAAGCAAGTCATTTCCAAACGAAGCCGGAATGACTACCACTAACCATACTTCTCCCCTTTCAATCGCGTTATCTATTTGTTTGCTTGAATTGATTTCCTGCTGAAGAACAAAATACCCTGAGTTAGTAAAATCTGAAATCAGTTCACGACTCTGTACCGACTTATCCAAATCATACACAGCTATAGGAATGTCCCTGATATCTGTCGTCGCGGCATATCCAAGAAGAACAAGTTGCAGGAGCGGAGCCATAAACGAAAGCGCCAACATTCGTTTGTCCCGCTTCAACTGCCGGAATTCTTTGATGATGATATGGTAAATCGTTCTCATGCTCTACGAGTTTCAGGTTTCCTTATTTTTCAGCAACCGTACGGCGCTTAATCCTAACGTGAGAAATGCAAAGATGGAAAGATAGACTAACTGTTCCCAGAACGCGCTTGGTCCTGTTCCTTTCAAAATGACACTTCGTGCAACAATCAAAAAATATTTTGTCGGAACGATGTTGGAAATCCATTGCAACACGACGGGCATACTACGGATGGGAAAGATGAATCCCGATAGCATAAATGTCGGAAGCAACGATGAAAATATTGAGACCATAAACGCAACTTGCTGAGTCGGAGCGATGGAAGAGATTAGTAATCCCTGTCCGAGTGAGCAGAAGAGAAAGAGAGTGATTCCAACGTAAAGCCAGAGAATACTTCCCCGAATTTCTACATCAAATAAAAGATAGCCGATGAGGAGAACAATGACGGAACCAATTAACGAAATAAGAAGATATGGTATTGTTTTTCCAATGATGATTTCACCATTGTGAAGCGGTGAGACGGTGAGTTGTTCCATCGTTCCTTTTTCTTTTTCCCGCACAACGGAAAGTGAAGTCGAAATGACTGCACTCAACATCAACAACATGGCAATGAGACCGGGAATGAGATACTTGGAGCTGGATAATTCCGGATTGTACCAAACTCTTGGGCGTAACTCTATCGGCAAACTGAATCGTCTTCCCGTTTTTGCAAGCATCGTTGATGTAACAGAGAGAGAGTACATTTCAGATAAACCATTAATATAACCAAGTACCGTTGTAGCGGTATTTGCATTTGAACCGTCAATCAGAATTTGTAACGGAAGATTTCTTCCGGCAAATAATTCATCAGAAAAGTTTGGAGGAATAATAAAAGCAACTAACGCTTCTCCCTTGTTGAGTATCTCATCAACTTCCCGATACGTATCAACCGAATATTGATAATCGAAATACTCGGAGTTTGTAAAACTTTGGATGAACTGCCTGCTCTCCATCGTTTTAGCCTGATCAAAGACAGCGATACGTATATGCCTCACATCGAAGTTTAGTGCGTA
>JACPVN010000028.1 GCA_016191715.1 Ignavibacteriota bacterium
CGTTCCGGGAGATTCGTGAGATGCTAACGCGGGCAATTCAGGACACACGTTCGTTAACGGTCGAGTTGAGTCCCCCGATTTTGTATGAGTTAGGACTCATCCCTGCACTTGAATGGTTGGTAGAAAAAATGATGACGGAACATCACCTAAATTTTGAATTTCATGATGATAAAACGCCACAGGTGTTGGAAGAGGAAGTGAATGTTATGGTGTTCCATGCGGTGCGGGAGATATTGATTAATACAATCAAACATGCTCGGGCGACGTTCGTTTCTGTGAAGACTGTTTGTAACGGAAATTATCTTGAAATTTCGGTTCACGATAACGGAATAGGATTTGACAGCGTGCAGGTCTTAGATGCCGCTCGTTCAAAAACTTGGAGTTCCTCACGCACGGGCTTCGGGCTTTTCAATATTCGTGAGCGCATTTCTCACATCGGTGGTGATACAATTATTCAGTCGCAGATATCGGACGGAAACGAGAACGGAACAACAATCATGCTACGAATACCTTTTTCGCATCAGTAAAGCATCAGGAAATTTTCCCTACTTCCATCAGGAAATTCCTGATTGACTCGCATAAAAAATTATCGTATCATTGTACTATGAATACAAAAATACTCCTTGTGGACGACCACCAGATTTTGCGCGAAGGATTGCGTAGTATGCTTTCAAAACAAACCGACTTTGAAATTGTCGGAGAAGCGGAAAACGGAAAACTTGCAATTGAAATGGCATTGAAGTTACGACCGAATGTTGTTGTAATGGATGTTTCACTCCCCGATGTTAACGGAATCGAGGCAACAAAAACAATTCTTTCGATTGAATCTTCGATGAAAATAATAGCTCTTTCCATGCACTCCGAAAAACGATTTGTCATGAATATGCTTCGTGCAGGCGCTTCCGGATATCTTCTCAAAGATTGTGCATTTGAAGAACTGATTTCTGCCATCCGTTTTGTTCAGACAGATAATCTCTACATCAGCCCGATGCTCGGGAGCGGAATCATCAAAGATTACCTCAAACAAATTTCGCATTTGCCGGATGATGAGATAGATATTCTCAGTGCGAAAGAGCGGGAAATCCTCAAACTTATCGCTTCGGGAAAATCAGTTAAGGAAATCGCGTTCGATTTGAACATCAGTGGAAAGACTGCTGAAACACATCGCCAGCATATTATGGATAAATTGGGCATTTACACCACCGCAGAACTGACCCAATATGCCATCATGAAAGGTGTAATCGTCATCAAGTAACATGATGATAACAAATCTATTCTTATTTCCAAATATTTTGTATCAGGTATATCGGAAGTTTCATAGGAAAAATTCCTGATAAAAAGTCCCCTTCCCTTCGGGAAATCCCTGATAGAAACTCCCGTTTGTATCAGGAAAATCCTGATAAAACGCATCGGGAATTTCCTGATTGACACGCTTTCATTTCCTTTGTATAATGACAGAACAAATTTCGTATTTCATGAGCATTGAATACGTGGATTACACTCATATCTAGTGACTGCACAAACCAGGAGGGAGTAGATGTCTGCAACAACATGCAGAACTTAGTACCCCACGCCTACTCGAAACAATCTCCCGTCTTAGCTGGGGCTTGAGACGGGAGCACAGGGGGATTTAGTCAACACAAAAAATAAAACCTGCTCATCAGGAGGGCGAGCGGGTTTTATTTTTTTGCTGTTTCGATATGTCGGGACGAACGAACTTGAACATCATACTCATACACAAACACTTTGCCACAGACATGTAATTGATATCAGGTTTCTATCAGGAAATTCCTGATGGGAAAATGATATTTTATCAGGGAATCCCTGATAAAACGCATCAGGAATTTCCTGATTGACACGTGTGAATTCCCATTGTATATTATAAGAACGTTTTTAGGTTTTTTATGAACGTTGGATACATGGATTAGTTGAACATCGAAGACTACACAACATTTGGTTATATCTCCAAAATTAAAATTTAGTTACCTTTTTTTCTGAAAGTCCCACTTTCATTCCCCTTTGTGAATGCCTGCATTCATGAGTGTTTTTTTTTAGTGTGACAATACATTATATGAACTACAAACAAACAATCAGTCATATTACCGTTTTCCTGTTTCGTGTGGGAGTCGGTGTGTTGTTTGTAGTTGCAGGGATTACAAAATTAGCCGACACAAAAACATTCGCTCAAACGATCCAAGAATTTGGAATAACCGGGGATTCGATTAGTAATATCATTTCATACACATTTCCTATTATTGAACTGATAACCGGAGTAGGTATGATAGTCGGGTTGGGTATTCGCTATTCAAGCGCGATAACCATGCTTTTGTTATTCATATTTATAGCGCTAATTATTCCGATTATTGCTGTCGGTAAAACTGTGAACTGTGGTTGTTTCGGCGTGATGAGCAGTGAGTCTGTTGATGTGATATTACTTCTTCGTGATGGAGTTTTGTTAGCAATTACACTTGTTGTTTTTAACTATCGCTATCATATTCTTAGTATGGATAGCTTTCTTTTTTCTGTGAAAGAATAAAAAAAATAAGGGTCATCGCGTAATAGTGTGGGTA
>JACPVN010000029.1 GCA_016191715.1 Ignavibacteriota bacterium
CACATCATACTTCTTCCACGTTTTTGCATTCGGTTCAAACCGGCAAAGTCCTCTGTTTGTGCTTATCCAGAGAGAACGGTTTTCATCTTCGAGAATTCCGTAGATGTAATTGTTCGGAAGTCCGTCTGTCTCTGTAAACCGTACAAAGGTCTCCGTAGCCGGAGTAAAACAAAACAGTCCATTCCCGCGGCTTCCAATCCAAATTCTTCCGTCGCGCGCGACGTGAATTGGAATGTTTTCATCTAAACATAACCGAAATTTATTCCCGGGATCCGGTTTGAAGTTTCTGAAATGACCTGTTTTCTTGTCAAAACGATTCAATCCTCCCGCGCCAATCCAAAGAATACCATTTGCATCCCCTGCAATCGAACCGACAACTCCGGACCCAATGCTTGTTGTATCCTTTGCGTTATGCTTGAATACTTCAATAACGTCCAACGCCAAATTAAAATGAACAAGTCCGACAGAAGTACCTGCCCAAAACGAACCATCACTATCAGGTAAAAGACAGAGAATCGTCCCGAATGATAATTCCGTGCTTGATATAATGCCCGTGCCTCGATTGTATTTCACTATATGGAAATTTTCCGCAGAATAAATATTTCCCATCGAATCCTCGAAGGAAGGTCTTTTTACCCCGAGCGAGGAAGGAAATAACTGATACGATTCACGTTCACGATTGAAGCATACCACACCTTTATCCCACGTTCCCAGCCAGAGTAATCCTGTACGGTCCTCAAAAACCGACATCATCATATTCAAACCAATTTTTGTTGAGTCTGTCGGTTCGATACGATAGTGTGTGAATTTCTTTTGTCGCAGGTACGTTTTACTTACACCGCCGCCAAACGTTCCAACCCAGAGCACACCGGAGTGGTCTTCATAGAGAGAATATATTTTATTGCTGCCGAGCGATTGCACATCGGCGGGTTCATGAAAGAAGCGTTGCGCCGTAAGAGTATTCGCGTCAAATTTCATCAACCCATTATATGTTCCAAGCCAGACCGAACCATCAGAATCCCGGAGAAAATATTTTACCGTATTGTTGCTATGTGTCTTCTTCTCGTGCATATCTGGGGTAAAGGATTTCATCGTCTTGTCATTCGTGCCGTACAGAATCAATTTATCGAACGTGCCGATGAGCAGTCTGCCGCGCCGATCGCTTGTAATTGCAAGCGCTTGATGAATAACAGGAAAAATTGTTTGCAGGCAATGGTTGTTGAAATCTACCGTGTCCACAACTTGAGATGTTCCAACCCACACCGTTCCTGCCGAATCTGCAAAAAGAGATTGAACATCATCGTTCAAATAATTCGAGGAACCATAGCGCCGGAACTGACCTTCGGAAATCATTTCGTTTACGCCGATGCTCGTCGCGAACAACAATCTGCCATTTTTATCCTCGCACATAGCATTGACTTGATTAAATGATAACGATGACGCGCGGGTGGAATCGTGATAGAAAGAACGGAAGGTTTCTGTCTTAGCGTCGAACAAACTCAGTCCATTATATGTGCCAACCCAAAGTCGCCCTGATTTATCTTCATGGAGAGCAGTCACCATATTGTTACAGAGCGATGTCGAATCGAACGGGTCGCTTCTGAACACTTTGAATGTGTAACCATCGTATCTGTTCAAGCCATCGTGTGTGCCGAACCACATGAAACCTTTTCTATCCTGCAAGATACAATAGACGACATTTTCGGAGAGTCCGTCATTGATTGACAAACGGTCAAATTTCAAGTCGCCGGATTGCACAAAGACGGTAACAAGAAACATACATGCTATGATAACGAGTATTTTCATTAATCAGCAATTACGTTGGTGAAAACATAGTAAAGAGTAAACTCAGATGCAAGCTTACACAACAAAATTGTTTTTCAATAGAGCGGCAATTTTTGTATGTTTGCCAAAGATTATCTGAGAAAGGCAAACTTTTTATTTTGTTTCTCTACCTCTTTCTCGTTACCTTCACATCCAACAATTTATGAAGCACTTACTGCGTATTACATGAGAGCAACAGAACAATCGTTAGAACAAGAACTCGCTCAACTTCTTGGTAATCGTTTGGGTGCAAGCATTATCACGCAGACCTCGTACTCTGCGACGCGGAAGAAACTTCAAAAAGGGAAAGACCGAAAGCAGATTGATGTGATGCTGAAATTCCCAGATTACAAAATCGTACTGGAAGTTGAGGTCGGGCAGAAAAATCTCCTTACGGGAGTTGCTCAGGCAGTCGGGTACGAAAAAGATTTAGAAGCAGATGGAAGTATTACTATTGCTTACCCGGAAACAGTTCGTAGGGAAGTTGAAACACAGCAGGATATCCTTGACCTCGTTATTCACACAAACTTTTCGGCTCTTGTTCTTACCCCATTCCTACGTCAAAGTTTTCGTTCTGTTAACTTAGATGATTTTTGCCAGTTTATTCTTCGGGCAAGGGTAGCTCCAGAACCAACAGATCTCAATCTTGTTGTGAGCGTATTGCGTGAGTCGGTAGATGGTTTGGTGTTAAAACTTCGTCGGGGGAGAGGAATACCTCGCCCGGCATTAGAAAAAGTTGTTAACCAGTTTGAGCTTTTCTCAAAATTAGCCGGCACTGATTCTGTTACTCAATCAGAGATGCTTGAATCTATTGCGTGTGACCTCATCGCGTATATTTCAGTCAATCAAATACTGCTCTATTTCCTTCTCAAAAAAACGCTGGGACTTCCTTCGTTTAATATCATTGAACATCTTGCTGACCTTCGCACCTACTTTAAGCACATCACCGATATTGATTATCGTGCTGTCTTTATTATTGATGTTGTTGAACATCTTCCGAAACGGTGTCTGCCGGAACTTAACAAAATCATACTTGCTTTCAATCACCTTCAACCGGAAAACATGAAGCACGATTTGCTCGGAAGAATGTTTCATGAATTCCTTCCGTTCAACACAAGAAAAATCTTTGCGGCATTTTACACAAAACCTGTCGCTGCTGAAATGTTGGCTTCACTTGCTGTTCGGAATTTCCCAAGTGTTGTTGTTGAACCTGCCTGCGGAAGCGGCACTTTGCTTGTCGCGGCATACCATGCGCTCAGGAACGAAGACCCAAAGCAGACACACAGCCAAACACTGAGAAAAATTTACGCTTTAGATATTATGCCGTTTGCCGCACACCTTGCCGCACTTAATCTTACTTTGCAGGATTTGGAATCGCATACGGAAAAAGTAAATGTCGGAATCGGTAATTCGCTTTCATTGGCACAGCACAAATTGGTCTTGGCTCGTCAGGAAACTCTCTTCGACAAGGTTATCTCAAGACGTGTGGACGTTGACCAGAAACATGAAGAAGAAATAAAACTGCCGGAAAACGCCAACGTTATTATCATGAATCCACCGTACACAGATCGCGGAAGACTTAACGACCAAATGCTTGCAGAACGTATCCACGATTTTCGGGAACGGCAAAATTACTGGGCATATTTTCTTTCACTCGCTCACGATTTATTAGCTCCCGGTGGTGTGATAGCCGCCGTGCTTCCACGATTGTTTCTTGCAGGCTCGACAAGCAAAGAAGTGAGACAATGGTTGTTCAATACATTGGGGTACGAACTTCGTTACATAGTTCGCACGACGAAAGAATTTGCCTTCAGCGAGTCGGCAGCGTTTCGGGATTTTTTGATTGTGCTACAGAAACCAACAGAGCCGCTCAGCCAACGAATGGCTCCTTGTAAAGTTGTGTATCTCAACAGAAGCGTTGACGAGATCACCTTAGCCGATGCTGGCGAGATAGGTGATACCGTTGTTCACTTGAGAGAAAGCCGGGACCCGATAGAGACTGCCGATGTAACAGTCTTTACTGTTCCACAAGCAACTATTCGAGACCGGTGTGAGAAGCTCTGGTTTATGGTAGGATTTGAAAACCCGCGCAACGCTCATGTTGTCTCCCGAATATGGACGAAGCTTTTTGACTTGGCGAAATCCCGACTGGCACCGTTGCGTGATGC
>JACPVN010000030.1 GCA_016191715.1 Ignavibacteriota bacterium
CCTAAAATTTTCGCATAATATTATTGTAATGGTGAGCGCTTACAACAATGCCATGATTTCAAGTGGATTTTATTTTATGAGAAGCATTTCCTTGTTTTGAATAAAGTCACCAGCCTGCAAACGATAGAAATACAATCCGCTCGGTTGATTCTTCGCATCCCATGTGGTTTGATATGTTCCCGGATGCAATTCCTCATTGACAAGTGTTGCAACTTCTCGTCCTAAAACATCAAACACTTTTAGTTGAACCAATCCAACATTGTCCCCGCCTGCCGGACGGGCAGGAATCCGAAATCCGAAATTCGTTGTCGGGTTGAACGGATTGGGATAATTTTGTTCCAGACTGAATGAAGAAGGAATCGCATTATCAAGTTCCTTCACCGCATTGACAAGTGGTTGCGATGTTTTGTAAGCGCCTGATTGTGTACCCGCATAAATATAACCGTTGGCATCGGATGCGAGATAACCAAGTTGTGTCCACATCAATCCATCTTTATGATTTGTCCATGAGCCGCCATTATCGGTTGATTTGTATAACCCTGCCGGAGTTCCGAAGAGAAGCGTGTTGCCGGAAATTTTCATTACCCACAATTGCTCGAACCATCCGAGGCTGACACTGCTCCATGTAGCGCCATCATCTGTCGAACGAAGACAAGACAGCAGAGTATTCATGTATATTGTTCCGCCCGGATGCTGAACAGCGCCGAAGATTGTTACTGCGCCGGTTTGCGATGTGCCGGAACTTGTCCAGTTCGCGCCGTTATTGGTCGAGCGCCAGATTCCCGTATTGTATGAACCTGTCAGGATTGTCCCTCCGCTCGTAAAGAGGATAGAATACACAGGCGCATGTAATGAGAAGGAAGTCCATGTTTGTCCGTTGTCAATTGATTTGAGAATTCCACCGCCCGATCCCGAAACATGCCAACCTGCAAACAAATCACCGTTCGATGTTGAAGTAATTGTCTGCACGCCCGTTTGCGAAGAAGTTTTTGCCCACGTGTCTCCATTATCCGTTGAAGAATAAATCCCGCTCGATGTCCCGAACGCTACTGCACCGTTTGAATTAGTAGCAACAGATGTAACGAGTGTCAGATATGATGGACCGGTAATCGGTAAACTCATCTGCTGAAATGTTGTTCCGCCATCGGTCGAGCGGTCAATTCTTCCGCGCCCCGAACCGACGAACACATATCCGAGATTATTCACCGCAAGTCCGGTAACAAGATAATTGCTGATGCCGGTGTTTTTTTGAGTCCATGTTTTACCGCTATCATTGCTTTGATAAACACCTCCATAATAATTATAGAATTCATACGTCCCGTAGAACAATGTTCCAGATGATGTAGCAACCAACGAAGTACCGCTTATACCGTTTAACACTCCAGGATCGGTTGACGCATTTACCCAGCCCTGACCATCGAGGTTGGCTTTATAGACTCCGTTGGAACCGATACCTGCATAAAGAATTCCGTTTGCTGTCACAATCGAAGTAATAATGATGGAACTTGCAAGAGGGATGGAATCACAGATTATCCAGTTCGCTCCGTTATCTGATGAACGAAAGATATTATTTTTCAATCCAACATAGAGGACGTCATTTGTTCCGCGCATAACGGAACCAACAGGTATTGCGCTTCGGAGACCGCTTGTTATTTTTGTCCAGTTCGCTCCGTCGTCAGTAGAGCGATAAATTCCTTTCTCACTTGTTGAGCCTTCATCAAGCGAACAGACCAACGAACCATCGGGACACACTGCGACACTTTTTATTCCACGATAGTATGTGTAGATATATACTGTATAAAAAGGAAGACCGTTACTGATTTGTGTCCACGTTGCACCGTTGTCGGAGGAACGTTGTACACCTGATGTAGAGGTTCCTACATAGATGTTCCCGTTCGAAGCAATGGTAATTGATTTACATCCAGCCGGACTATTAGCCAACTCTGTCCATATCCCTCCTCCATCTGTTGACTGAAACAATTTATCTATTACGCTATACAGAGTTCCATTCGATGCGACTGCAAGTGCGTTTACCGATGTGTTAACAGGCAAACCGTTGCTTATCATTGTCCATAAGTCACCGTTATTAGTTGATTTGAAAACGCCGCCGCCATTCGGCGTGCCTGCATAGAGATGTCCGTTGGAAGGGTCAACAGCAAGACACTGAACCCAGTTTGCCGCAGAAATACTATTTGTTCTCTGCCAGAATGATTGAGAGAACATCGTATGTGAAACTATCAAAAAGATAATAATGAGACTGTAAAAAAATTTCATTGAAACCCCGATACTTGATAAAAGAAAGATTGATTAATGCAACAAATTTATCATTTTAGAGGAAGTAGTCAATACCCCATTAGGGGTATTTTACAAACGGGGTTTCTCGTTCACTCATATTTTTGAATTGATTCAGTTGCTCTTTTTGACTTTCATCCGATAAAAACTTACCTTCACCAAGTTTATTATGCGGAGAAAACTTTTTCGTTGGCTTGCTTTTGTGGCGGTTGGATTGTTGACAGGGGTCGTTCTTCTTAACGCGCTCCTTCCGCTTCCTCCGGCAAAACCGTATTCGCTTGTCGTTACCGACAGGAACGGGAAATTGTTGCAAGTCTTTCTTGCGGAGGATGGTATCTGGCGCGTACGAACGCATCCCGACGAAATTCCTGCAAAGTTAAAACACATCCTCATCCAGAAAGAAGACCGCTTCTTTTATGAACATCCCGGCATCAATCCGTTTTCTCTCGTTCGTGCGCTTGTTCAAAACGTCACAAGCGGCAAACGAATCTCCGGCGCATCAACCATCACGATGCAAGTTGCCCGAATGTTGGAGCCGAAAGAACGAACTTACTCAGGCAAGATTGTGGAAATGTTCCGCGCAGTTCAACTTGAACTTCGTTATTCAAAAGAAGAAATTCTTGAACTGTATCTTTCGCTCGTTCCGCTCGGAGGAAACATAGAAGGATTGAAATCCGCTTCTCTTTTATATTATCAAACACCGCCTGAAAGGTTGAACATTGCACAGTTGTTTGATTTGATTTTGATTCCGAACAATCCCAATCGTCTGAGACCCGACAGAAATCCTGAACGGCTTCTTCAAGTCAGAAAACAGAAAGCGCTTCCGTTTATTCAGAAAGGATTGTTCACGAAGCAGGATTCCGTCATTATCTGGCAAACAACTTCATCTGCACTCCGGCAACAGCCGCATCGTCGCGCTCCGCATTTCTGTTTGAGAATTCAGGAACAATTCGTGAACAACGATGAAGTAAAAACATCACTGAATCTGGACATGCAGGAAACGGTCGAGGTGTTGCTCTCGAATCATCTTCGCTCATGGAAACAAAAAGGAGTAATGAACGGCGCGGCGCTTGTAGTAAATAATCGAACAAGGGAAATTCTAGTCTATATCGGCTCGGAGAATTTTGATGATGCAAACGCGCACGGACAAGTGGACGCAATCAAAGCGCTCCGTTCTCCCGGCTCGACAATGAAACCGCTTCTCTACGCGATGCTCATGGACAAAGGGACGCTCACGCCGAAATCCCGCTTGCTTGATACACCCTACGATGCGGAAGGATTTTTTGCAGAAAATTATGATGGCAATTATTCCGGCTTGGTCTATGCCGATGAGGCGCTTCGCCGTTCGCTCAATGTCCCGATGATTCGACTGCTGAAAGAATCCGGTGTCGAAAATTTTGTACGGTTTGCTTCCGGCGCGGGTATTTTATCGCTACAGAAACAAAAAGAACAATTGGGACTCAGTGTTATCCTTGGCGGTTGCGGCGTTACGCTCGAAGAACTTGTCACCGCGTATTCAACTTTTCCAAACTCCGGAATCTACTCACCACTGAATTACGAAAAAACACAAATCTCAAAACACAAATCTCAAATCACCAATCCGCAATCAGGATTCAAAGCGTTTTCTTCCTCCGCTTCCTCCATGGTGACGACAATTCTCAGCAGTCTCGACCGTCCCGACTTGCCGAACAATTTTGAATCATCAGTGAATCTTCCGAAAGTCGCTTTCAAAACCGGCACAAGTTACGGAAGGCATGACGCGTGGTGCGTCGGATACTCGGCAGAGTTTACCGTTGGTGTGTGGATTGGAAATGTTACACACAAGGGAAATCCCGAACTGACAGGCGCACGTGCCGCCGCTCCGCTCCTGATTGATATTTTCAATTCGATTTCGTCATCAAACGAGAAGACGATTATGAAACAACCAAGCGATGTGCTGACGCGTGAAGTATGCGCCAACAGTGGCTTGCTTCCGACTCAACGATGTGAACATATCATTGAAGATTTGTATTCCGTGCGGCACACGCTTGAACGGAGTTGTGAGTTTGATAAAGAAATACTTGTTTCTCTTGATGGTACGACGCAGTATTGTCCGTCGTGTCTTGGAACGAATAGGTACAACGTGAATGTCTTTCCGAATTATCCTCCGGAACTACTGAGTTTCTGGAATCAAACAGGGACAACATACACTGCAATTCCTGAGCATAATGCAAATTGCACTCAGGTATTTGCCGGAGAAGGACCGAAGATTCTCAGCCCTTCGGATGCGATGACGTATTTTCTTGTTTCACCGAAACAGAATATTACACTTGAAGCAAGTTCCGGACTTGATGTGCAGGAACATATCTGGTATGTAGATGAACGATTTTTGAAACGGGATAAGGCGAACGGGAAAGTATTTGTTCCGTTTCCTGTCGGCGAGCATACTATTTCATGTGTGGATGACAGAGGAAGAATTTCTTCTGTGAAGATTTCAGTTCAAAATTATTAACCGCGGATGTGTAAATCAGCGGCGTTTACAGTGTTCATCAGTGGTAAATTATAAAGGTAATGCTATGAAAAGATTAATTCAATTGCTACTTCTCGGTATTCTTTTGATTTCCTGTTCGAAGAAGGAATCGGAGATACTTCGAGTGTCAACGGTAATTTCAAACAAGACGGTAACACAGGATGAACCGTTGAGATTTACTTTCTCGAAAGCGGTTGTACCGGTCGAGTCTGTGAGCGTGTGGATGAACACTCCATTCGTTCGGTTCACACCGGAGATTGCAGGAAAATTTATCTGGCAGGATACATCAACGCTCTTGTTCAGCCCGGATGAGCCGCTGAAAGGAGATACGCGCTACGAAGCGAAACTGAACACTGCTCTGCTGTTGCAGTATTCAGGAATGAAATCGTTTGAAGGAGATGATAACTTCGGGTTTGCAACCGAATCGTTCCGGCTTGCAAGCGCGGAGTTTTTCTATGACCGGCTCGGAGAGCAACGGAAGGTCGGCATCAAAGCAAATCTTGAATGTACGTACAGCGTCAATCCGGAAGACGTTTCAAAATATCTCAAGTTGAAGATTGATAACGAATTGA
>JACPVN010000031.1 GCA_016191715.1 Ignavibacteriota bacterium
GAGTTAATTCAGCGACGCTCTTTGCCTCGCCGTGTTGGAGTTGTTCAGATAGTTGTTGGAGAAGTTGCATATATTTTTATTTTCTAGTTATTCATGATTGATTGAATTCGCTCCCGACACGAATGGTCTGCACAGTCCCGGCAGAATGAAAATGTATCATCAAAACAGAATATTTCTTTCGCGCCTGCGATGATGACTCCACTAATTGATTTCAACGGTTGCATGAGGTAACTCTCATTGAGCGTGATGCCGATTTCATCTGGTCGAAGCGCTTCAAATAATGTTCTTTGTCCGCTGATGTGCCATCCACAAAAACCGGGGCTGAATCGAAGAACTCCGCTGTGAGAATTCAATCGTGAAGATACTTTCAATTCCTGTTTATACAGGTTCTCCACAACTTGGGCAGTCATTTCCACGCCTTCGGAAGCGGCTGAGTCAAGCATTGAACCGAGAGCAAAGTCATTCGTAGTAAACAGTCGTTGAATTTCAGAACAAATACTTTGACCGATTGTTACGGCAAAAATTGTTAAGCCGGTTGACTCTTGAAAAATAGGACCCACAGGAGAATCGGTTTCATTATGATGTTCACCTTCAAAAATTTTCTTGAATTCATTTTTTGAAATTTCTCTTGATATGGAGACAGGTGTAGCCAATTCTTGAAAGAACGCGATAGCATCTTGTGCTAATTGTGTTGTTCTTCCATTGCTCTGTTTCCAACGCGGAATTCCCTGACCTTCTAGAACAGCCGCTACAGAAGGAAGTACATCATCAATCGGGATTGAAAATATTTTTTGACTCATTGCAACTGCGGTAACGTATTCATCCCGAACTTTTTGGCTTCTGCTTCCATCAGTTTTGTCAGTTCTCTCTTCTTCTCATCCGGAAGGCGCGATGGTTTGTAGGATTTCAACAATTTATCAATCTCCTTCCCGGCTCGTTCATGCAATGTAGAACAACCTTCTTCCTCCCAACGTGAGTGATTCGCGCGGTTAATGACCGGTCCGGGGAAATACTCTTCTTGCTTTAAATATTTTCTTGTATGGTCTGAGATGAGAAGATGTTTTTCTTTCAATAACTCATCGAAGATTGGGAGTGAAGGGAAATCTTCTTTTGGTTCGATGCCTCGAATCAATCGAAGTGTCATTCCACAAATCTCATTATCCACTATAAGTTTTTCCAAACTGAAGCAACTTTCAAAATCGAGCATTCCCGGACCCGAAATGTTATTGATGCCTGCAAGCGCCGCAAGTGTAGCCCCCATTGATGTTTCAAGTCCTGCCTGTGCATCCAAGTGTTTCGAATCGCTCAAACTTGTGTATGCTTGCGTTGGCAATCCCAAATATTTTCCGATTTCATTGTAAGCGCAATCGGTCATCATTGTCGAAATGGAACCCATCGGAGTAGTTTCAAACCTGTAATCGAAGAATGCGGGCGAGCCGCCGTACAACACAGGTGTTCCGGGATTTGTGAGTTGACTGATCACCAAACCGCTCAATGTTTCTGCCGTGTGTTGAACAAGAGTTCCGACGAGAGTTACCGGCGACATGAATCCCGATAACGGCATCGAAATATATTCGACAGGAATTTTGTAGGTTGCACAATCAACAAGATTTTGAGAAGTAACGTCGCTCCATTTAAACGGAGAAGTCGGACAGCAAGAAAAAATGGTGAGCGGTTTCGTTGCCAAATGTTCTTTTGATTCACGAATCGTAAGTTGAAAGTTTTTCATAATTTCAAATGCTTCGATCGTGAACGTTCCCGTGACAACAGGTTTCTCACAATACAGGAGACTAAGGTATAAGCGATAACTATCGGAGATTCGTTCGTGGACATCGGAAGGAATGAATGCAGTGGATTGGGAAGCAAGGTGATTCATCTTCGACATAAGTTTCGCGTACGCAATATAATCACTTGTTGTCGGTCTCCTCATTTTGTTTGTGTTGCTGTCGAGAATGTTTATTGCGGCAGAACCGGGAGTAAAATTGACATTGGAACCGGAAAGGTCAACCGCTTCGTTTCCCAAAACATCATAAAGTTTGAAGGAGGGAGGCGCAAGGGTAATTGCTTTATCAATAAGAGACGAAGTGAAGAACACGCGGTTTGTTTTATCATCTACTCGTGCGCCGTTATCCGAAAGCATGGAGATGATGCCATCGTTATGAATCTCAACACCAATCTTGCACAAAATATCTCTTCCTTCAGAAATAATTCGCTCGATTAATTCATCGCTTAGAAGTTTGACAGTCGGTCTCATGAAGTGTCCTTTTATTTCAATTATCGCGCGCCAAGATATGAATAATTTATCGGTATTTCAACCTCAGGAAAATATTTTGATGCTTCTTTTCGAAAGATAGAACATAGTACATTGTTACATAAAAATTCAAATGTATGATGTTTGTTTGCTCCAATAAAAATACGCAGGCAATCCGAGCAGGATAATTCCTAATCCGATGAGTGCGTCCTTCGGATTCTGAATCAATGTATTCACGACAAGATAGATTGAGAACAGAATAAAGATGACAGGTGTGAATGGATATCCCCACGTTCTATACGGTCGTTCCATCTCGGGCAATTTCTTTCGTAAGACAATCACCGCGCCGGCTGACATCGCATAAAAAATCCATGAGGCGAAAACAACATACGTAAACAATTGGTCGAATGTACCGGTAAGAACAAGGACACTTGCCCAAAGACCTTGTCCAACGAGCGAAGAAATGGGAGTGTGAAATTTCGGATGAACATTTGCAAACGGTTTGAAAAATAATTTCTCCACTGCCATTGCATAATAAATTCGCGCACCGGTCAATATGAATCCGTTGTTCGAACCGAGCGTCGCAATGATAACTCCGATGACTGCAATCATCCCGCCGGAAGATCCAACCAACGTTGTAGCCGCATCCGCCGCTACGAGTGTTGATGTTGATATTGCATCAAGTGGCAACACAGATAAGTATGCGATATTAATCAAAACGTAAGCAATAATCACAATCAAGGTTGAAAGAATAATTGATTGCGGAATATTTCTTTGTGGATTTTTTACCTCGCCTGCGACGTAGGTGATTTCAATCCAACCATCATACGACCATAACACTGCGACCAATGCTAAGCCAAGCGGACCGGTAAGTTCTGAAAAACTCATTGAATCCCGGAATGAAAAAAGAGCAGGAATGTTTTCACCTCTCAGGAAAAAACTTAAGAATACAAGCGCCGCAAGTACTCCGACCTTCACAAAGGTCAAACTGTTTTGAACAAGAGCGCCGGCTTTTACACCGAAACAATTGATGGCAGTAAGAATGAGAATGGAAAGTATTGCGACAATATTTACTTCGGCAGGTGAAAGTGAAAAGAAATATCCCAAGTATGTAGAAAATCCAACGGCAACGGCGGAGATGGCAGCAGACATGATTACGACGAAAGCAGTCCAACCATAGAGGAATCCCCACACAGGCCCGTATGCTTCGCGTAAATAGACGTATTGACCGCCTGCCCGTGGATGCAATGCACCGAGTTCAGCAATTGAAAGCGCGCCGAACAAACTTACTACGCCTCCGAAAATCCATGCAAGAATTACATACGGGGAAGAATGAAGCGTGAGTGCAATCGTCGAAGGAACGAGAAAAATTCCGGAACCGATAATACTCCCGACGTTAATCATCGTAGAATCGAGGAGAGATAA
>JACPVN010000019.1 GCA_016191715.1 Ignavibacteriota bacterium
CATTACATTGGCTGGAATTTATGAAATGTGCTGTGAGCGGTGATAGGGCATTTTCCCGCGAAGAAAAATTAATCATCTCAAAAATTTTGGAGGAAGGTTTAAGAACAGAAAAAGGTGCAAAGGTACTTGTTACTCCAACAGACTTAAATGGAATCAGCGATGTTAATAAACGTTGGTATGGAGTTATTGATAAATCGCATTGTGGCGTCTACTTCACAGTAAGTGATTCATTGGGCATTAAATCTGAACACCATATTTTTGAAATAGAATTTTTAGAAAGAGATACTATGAATATAACACCTGGTGTGAAAACTATTTCCGATTAGAAAGGGAACAAAGCAATGTTTATACTGAATGATAAGAAAAATTTGGAAATATTGTAACTGAAGAGTACAAATGAAAGGAATACAACGATGAAACTATCAAACAGAAATATTTATTTTCCATGGTGGCTTGCTTTTGTGTTTATAGCTCCGTACTTCGTTGGATTCTCTCCAATAGATTCCTCCTTCAGTGATATTTCCGTCGGTCTCGGAGGCGGACATTTTGTTTATGAGGATTGCAGCGGTACGCACGAAAAGAACTTTGTTGACCTCGGTGTGAGCGGCTCTTACAAATTTGACGGACCGTTCCGCGTGGGTGGAATGTTTGGTGTTGCAGATTTTGCAGAAGACGATAAACAAGTTCTTATTCCAATACTTTATCCTGATTTAGCGTTAGACTGGCGTCCGTTTTCCATCGGCACAACCGGAATGCGTATCGGCAACCGTGATGATTTAAATGTCCAAATAGGATGGCTGAACAGCGCGCCTGCATTTTCCGGCAGAGGATTTTTCAGTACAGGAGTAGAATTTAACCCGGGCGAACCGTTTTCAAAAATGTATGTCGGCGCGAATGCGTTGCCGTATTTCAACTGGGGACTCGTTCTGCAACCGGAGTTTCCCATTTCAGAAAACAATTATCTCGTCGTTACAGGTAGATACGGAACGTATCAGGAATTAGACGAGTGGGGAATGTCGGTAGGAATCAGAATCAAAAAATGACGATGAGCGTTTTATCTTTTTTTCTGTGCCGCTCTTCGAGATGAAACTTGTGCATAAAGCGATGGAAGACCGGTGCAAAAAGAATTGTAACTGAGGCAAGAAAAATAATACCGGCAAACAGCGCGAATAATGTAGCAAATAACTTTCCGCTCAAATTATAAATTTCACCGACCAATCCCATCCCGCTTAATAACATTGCTGAATTTAAAAGAGCATCGTCCCATGATTGGTGAGCAAATCAATGAAAGCCAAACGAACCCCAAAAGAGTGAACCAATTAAAAGACCTATGCTTAACATAACATGTCCTTGCATACGTTGCCTGAACTGCTGCTTTGGAGGGTGAGGTTCGGTGCGGTGTTCAAACGTAAAATTCTCTCATTTAAAAAAACTCGTTATCAAAGTTTTTCCGCGACGATTTCCAATACCAACGGCGTTATCATCAGTGAAGACGGGTCAGTTTCTGCTTCGCGAAGTTCTCTGCGAACGGAATGTACCCATGCCTCGTCAACTTTGCCAAGCTCAAGAAGTCGCTGAAGGTGCGTTTCAATAAATGATGAGGGCCACTGCCAGATAAAATTATCACGCGGGATGGCAAAAATTATTGGTGTTGTACTACGCATGGTAAAACCTGCATTGTGCAACATGTGAGGAAGTTCTAATGCAATATCCGGTTCCCCTCCCGACTCGCGCCAGTTTTTTATGACCTCATCAACGAATGATTCGACTGCAGGTTTGCGTGGCGCAAGCCGGTACGTTCGGTAATCAATGTATTCATGAAAGATGGCAACTCCGCCGGGCTTTAACGCGTTGGCGAGAGAGGTGACAAGTTTTGAAGGCGAGGAAACAAACGCCGCAACCCAGCGACACCATGTTGCATCAAGTCCTGTAATATCGTCGAACGAGTCTAACATCAAATCTTCTGTACGGAGTTGGACATTTGTTAGTCCACGCATTTTGCATTGCGCCTCAGCAAATTTGACAAAACGTTCGGAGCGTTCCAGAGCAATCACCTGTCCCGTTGGTCCGGTAATTTCTGCAAGGTCAATTGTCGCGTATCCCGGACCTGCTCCAACATCCATAACACGTGAACCTGTCGTGATGCCTGCATTGCGCCAGCACTCGAGCATCTTTGGTCGCCAGACTCTGTGCTGTAATCCGAGCCGTTCTATTTCTTCGTCGTGTGTGCCGAGAATGTAATCGCGTTCAGGAGGAGTTGACATTATTTGTTTCCTGATTTCAGTTAATAATAAAGTGGTAATAACCTCAACCTGTTTTTCGTTTCATCTACGACGAGTAAAGCACCTCGTTCAAGTACCTGTTCATTTTGTTTGAGAACTTCCACAATTCTCGTTGCTAGCGTTTCAAGCATGACATCTTGTGTTCGTACTTGTATAACGCTCGGACCATCAGCATGAGTCAGAGAAAGTATTGTACCGAAGTCCAAATCGTGTGTGAAGACAATATAATTATGAGTTCGCGCCCAATCCATAATGACAGTATCTTCTGCGCGAGGATCTCCAATTGTTGACCAATGAGAAGATTCCCACTCATGTTGCGTAAACACTTTCACCCATAAAGGCGAGAGGTTCATGTCAACAAGTATTTTCACGCGGTAGTTAATGGCAATTCAATTTCTTCTGTACGCCACGCGGCATAAGTAAGAGCTTCCCGGATATCTTCCTTTTCGAGATAAGGATATGCCCGAAGAATATCATCGTATGAATATCCCGTTGCGACTAATCCGACAACTGTCCCAACAGTGACACGAAGTCCGCGAATGCATGGTTTTCCTCCCATCACCGTTGGATTAAATGTGATGCGTGTAAGTGTTTTCATAAAAATTTCTTAACAACTATTGTTTTAACAGAAAGATACGACATTATATCATCAGATGGTATTCCTGATTAGACTAAGATAAATTGCTGTTTCTTTGGAATAAGTTTCTTCCCCACCCCCATTTCAAACAACAACTCCAACGCCCGCTTTCCCTTCTCTCCCATATCAATGGTCAATTCACTCACGTACATCTTCACAAATTTTTCTCCGAGCGAGTAATCAATTCCGCGACCCCATTGCATAGCGTAGGGAATTGCTTCTTCCTGATGCGTGTACCCGTATGCGATGCTCTCTTTTAATCCGAGAGAAAGTTTTCTTGCCATCTCTTCGCCTAAATCTTTTCGCACCACGTCAAGTCCGAGCGGGAGAGGAAGTCTCCCGAATGCTTTCGGGATTTCTTTCTCCCACATTTCACCGAAATCCAAAATCTTGTTGTAGCCAAGCGACTGATATGTGATTTGTCCTTCGTGAATCAACAAACCAGCATCAACCGTTCCATCATCAACTGCCTGCATGATTGCATCGAACGGCATGTCAACATTCTTAATTCCATCGGTGAAAATTTTGAAGAGCAGTGTAGCGGTTGTCAGAAGTCCTGGTGTTCCGACAATTTTTCCTTTCAACTCATTCAGCGATTTGTATTTTCTTGAAATGATAACAGGTCCGTATCCTTCACCCATACTTGCCCCTGTTCTCATTATCCAGTATTTATCAGCAAGATACGGATAGGCATGGGCGGAGATTGCAGTGACCTCAAGCGGAGGAACGCCCTGAAATTTTCCAGTCTGCATCGCCCGTTCATTTAATGTTTGAATATCTTCCAGCAAATGCTCGATGACAATTCCATCGAGTTTGACTTTGCCGCTTGCTAATCCATAAAACATGAAAGCGTCGTCCGGGTCGGGGCTGTGGCCTACTTTGATAATTCGTTCTTGCATCTAACTTTCCAATAATTTTTGTTTGAAGATAATCAATTTGGGTGAGTTTGGAAAAGTATATTTGTTGCCGGTTCGTGGTTGCCGGTTTTAGGTTACCTTGGCAAAGGTGTGTTTACCATTTCGAAAAATAGTTTGAGTTTATTTTCGTCAAGTTTTCCATTCGTTCTCACTCCACTGCACACATCAACACCAAACGGTTGAACTTGTTGAATTGCTTCGCCAACATTTTCCGGCTTCAATCCTCCGGCGAGAAAAACCGGAACACTGACCGACTCTCTTATTTTCTTGCTGATGTTCCAATCATGAACTCTTCCTGTACCGCCAAGTTCTTTCACGGTTAGTGATGGATTTCCTGAATCGAGTAGCAGAGCATCAACATGAGGTGCTACAATTTGTGCTTCTTTTATTGATGATTCATCCCGCACATGAATTACCTGCACAATGCGAATGCCGGGCATTGCTTGTTGTAGTTTTGAATACCCATCAATAGGAAAAGCATCAACAAGTTGAATTGTGTTCACCCGTGTTCGTCTCTGTTGTTCGATGACTTCATCAGGAGTTTGCTTGCATGTGAGAAGAAACGTAGCAACGCCGGGCGGAACAGTCGCGGCAATTTCCGTAATAAGCGATTCAGGAATCGGACCAGGACCGCTTGGCATTTCTGTGACAAGCCCAAGCGCTGACGCGCCGCAACGAATTGCAAGTTGTGCTTCTTCGATGCCGGAGATACAACAAATCTTTACTCGTGTAATCATTTTCAATCAAAAATTAAAAAGGCAAAAGTTAAAAAAAACTATAACTTGATTAGTTCACGGGTTTGAGTAAGAATTTCTACCAGCAAAACTATATGTTTCTCAGTTGTAAGATAGTTGGTGATGCAAGCGCGTAAAACGGGAATTCTTCCAAGCCGTGTGGAAGAAATCCATGCCTTACCTGACGAAACGACGCGTTGTGCAAGTGTATCAACGAACTCCGCTGTTGCACCGTCATCTCGTGAAGTATCAACAAAGCAAACGGTAGGGAGCGGCGTGTCGTTGAGAATCTTCCAATCGTGGTTGGCAAGTTCTTCTCTCAACAATTTTCCCATCGCCGTTTGGTGACGGATAACTTCAGCATAACCATCCCAGCCTGCAACAAGCAGTGACATGAATACTTTTAATCCGGTAAATCTGCGAGACCATTGGATCGAATGAGAGAATGGTTCTACTTTTTTTAACCCTTCACCATCTTTCGGCATGTAGTCGGTGGTGATGCGGAATGTTTGATTGAGAATATCCCGATGCCGCGTGAAGAACATTCCCGCGCCCA
>JACPVN010000020.1 GCA_016191715.1 Ignavibacteriota bacterium
CACTACTCACTACTCACTACTCACTACTTTTGTGGAATAAGTCTCTCCGTCAGCGCTTTGGAGACTGCCTGAGACATCGAATGGACATGGAGTTTTTCATAAATATTTCTGATGTGGGCACGAACCGTGAAGATGCTTAAAAACAGTTTGTCGGCTGTCATCTGGTAGTCATTTCCTTGGACGAGACAGTCGAGGATTTCGAGTTCCCGTTGCGTGAGATTGTAATCTGCTTTCGGCGACGGGATATTCTGTCGAAACAAGCGAAGAACTTTTCGTGCAATATGAGGCGACATGGGTGTTCCTCCGCTCGATGCTTGCTGAACTGCTTCCAGAAGTTGTTGCGGCATGATGGGTTTGGTGACGTAACCGCTCGCCCCTGCACATATTGCCTGAAAAAGGTTGTCATCATCTTCATACACGGAAAACATAATGACTTCAATTTTGGGGTATTTTTTTTTCAGTAATGTCGTTGCTTCAACGCCTGTCATCCCTCCCGGCAAGTTGATATCCATCAGAACGACATCAGGTGTGTGCTCATCAATGTCATCGAAAAAATCTTCCGCAGAAGCATACTCTCCGGCAACAACTATTTCGGGAGCGCTTCGTAAGACATACGCGGTTCCCATCCGATAATCATTATTATCCTCAACTATTGCTACGGTAACTGGCATAGTTAGAAAATGCAAAATTCATATCACACAGGCAATAGATAATTTTATCTATTTGAGATTTACCGTTGCAACAATGCTCGTCCCGCCTTTTTCATTGCGACCGATTTCTAACTTTCCGTTCAGTTGTTTTGCCCGCATTCGCATCGTTGCAAGTCCTTTCCCTTTGGAAGATTTCTTTTCATTTATCCCCTCTCCATCATCTTCAATATTCAACACAAACATTGAAGATTCAAGCTTGTACGAAAATCGAATATTGTTGCAGTGAGAATGGCTGATTGCATTGTTCATTGCTTCCTTTGCAATCAACCAAAGATTTTTCCTGACTTCAGGAGCGAGATCGTCGGTAGGAAGCTCGCCTTCTTTCTGCAATTGAAAATTTAGTTGAATGTTTTTCGCACGACAAAGAATCGAAGCGCTGTCCCGCAAACGGTTCAGCAGAGATTCCAATGTTTCGGTCTTCGGGTCAATCGCCCAAATAATATCGCGGATAGACTGAACCGATTCCTGTGAAAGAATGGAGATACGATTCAATAAACTCTGATGAAGTGGCTGAACAGTAGTTGCTATCCGGTTTTCCTCTTCGATGATTTTACTGAACATGGCAATACTGCTTAAGTTCGATGCAATTTCGTCATGCAAATCTGCAGAGATGCGAGTGCGAAGTCGTTCGATTCTGAGCAATTGGTTTGTCCGGTATTTATATCCCAGCCATATCAATCCGAGAACAACTATATTGCCTGAGAAAATAAACCACCACGTTTTCCAGAAAGGCGAAGCAATGGTAAAAGAAAAAGTCGCCGGAAGTGTGGAACGAACACCTTCACCTGTGATTGCACGAACTTCAAACGTGTATGTTCCGGGAACAAGCTGGGCATAGGTGATACGTGAATGACTGATTGGTTGTGACCACGTTGTTTCTTCATTGAGTAAACGATAATCATATCGAACGGTACTTGGGTCTTTAAAATATATTCCCGTAAAATCAATGTCGAGATGATTTTGGTTGTAAGATAATTCCAACGGCTTACGAACATCAACCGATATATTATTGACGAGAACAGATTGGATATAGACCGGTGGAATCACCGGTTTCAGAGTATCCCTGAATCCTTCAATGATCGTCAGACCAGTTGAACTGACAACCCACGCGAATCCATTATTTTCAATTCCACAAGATAGAATATGTTCTCCTTTCGTATAAATAGTTTTACCAATATTGAAGATATTTTTTGTTGTAAGAATCTGCGCGCCATTGTCTGTCCCAAGTAGTACGGTGCCGGATGAATCGGTTGCCATACACCAAACCGCGTTACTGGCAAGACCTTCCTTCACACTCAGTATTGTAAACTCATTATCATTCATACGTGCTAACCCATTATATCGTGAACCAATGAGCATCGACCCATCTCGTAACTGGCAGAGTGAGCGGATTCGTTCGTCATGAAGCCCATCCTTTTGAGTAAACCGTTTGAGTTTTTCATCGGCAGTCATGGGATGAGTAATTTTGGTCAAAGTTTCGGTATTTCTATCCAACCAGATTTTACCTTCCAGATCTTCATAGATGCTTCTCACCGATTTTCCCGGAAGGGAATTTTTATCCTGATATAATTTGATTTGGGTGGGACTCTTCGCCAAATCGAAAACAGTAATTCCAACTTCCTGAAGAGAACACCAAACCCGGTTTTTTGAATCAATAAAAAAGCAAACTAAACCGACATCGGGAAAATCAATACCTCGCCTCATCACGCGCTCAAGTTGAAGCGTGGAATTGCTGCCTTTATTGTAGCGAACGCGGAACTTCCCGAAATCAGATTCCCACGATTTACTATATAACGCACTATCTGAACCAAACATCACTGCTGATGGAAATTTTCCGATGGATGAATTCACTTCAATATGAGAATATGTTTCCCATGTTCCCTTATCTGTTTTCCATACCTCAAGTAATTCAGCGCCGGTTGCTACCCAAATATGACCTTGTGAATCGGTCGCTGCTACTTTATTATTCATAGGGTACGATTTGACATTCATAGGAACATGAACAATATTCCGTTCGGTCAATACAGTAAGACCGGAGTTGCCTCCATATAACCAAAGATTACCTTCGCGGTCAACAATGCCCGGATTCACTGCAAAATCCTTCAACCCGCGCTTCTCATCAATAATTGACATTGTCGCAAGCGAAGGGTCCGCTCGGGAAAACGAAGCAATACCTCCCCACGTTTGAAATAACATTCGTCCATTACCGTCATCCATCCCCTGCCCAAAAGCGATAAGAGGCGATATGAGCATATGAATCAGATTACCGTGTGAAATATGATAAAGACGTGCAGGTGACTGTATGCTTGAAACCCAAATATCACCTTGACTGTCAACGCTCAAACTCAATAGTGAATCATGAGTGAAACGGTTATCGGTAAATGGCTGAATTTCTGTTCCGTCCATTACAAGATAACAAAGCGTGTCAGCGCTAATGAACCAAAATGTTCCATCACCATCAATTTCCGGACTAACTGCATAAGGGTATGACCTTGTACTGGCGGCCCAGCATGGCGCAGGCCACGCTGGACAGTTCCCAGCTGCCGAAATGCATGGCCAGAAGGATCAGCCCCTTGCCGCCCTTCAGGGCCGCTTCGGCGTGCTCCCGCCCCTCG
>JACPVN010000021.1 GCA_016191715.1 Ignavibacteriota bacterium
AAAAGAAGAAAAAGAAGAAACGTGTCGTCGTTGAAAAAGTTATCACCGACATGGCAGACATGGATGAACTACTTCCGAAGGGTAAAAAGAAAAAGAAGGGGAAGACATCAGAGGTTGACCAGGTAGAAGTTCAGGAAACAATCAAAAAGACGTTGGCTGATATTGCCGACGGCTCTGTAGTTCTTGAAAAGAGAGCGGTGTTCAAGAAACGGAGAAAAGAAAAACGTGAAGCCGAAGTTTTACGTCAGGCGGAGGAAAAAGAAAAAGATAAATCAATCCTTAAATTGACGGAATATGTAACCGTGAATGAACTTGCGGCAATGATGAACACGACTGCAAGCGAAGTTATTGTAAAGTGTATGAGTTTGGGGATGATGGTTTCCATCAATCACCGTCTTGATAAAGATACGATTCTTCTTGTCTCGGATGAATTTGGATTTCAGGTTCAATTCATCAACGAGATGACGGAAGAGATTCCGGATGAACCGGACTCAGAAGAGGAGTTACAGTGGCGTCCTCCTGTCGTCACCATTATGGGGCATGTTGACCACGGAAAGACTTCGTTGCTTGATTATATCCGACGCACAAATATCGTTGCCGGCGAATCGGGTGGAATTACTCAGCATATTGGAGCGTACTCTGTGATGTTGGATGGAGATAAACGAATTACATTTCTCGATACGCCCGGTCACGAAGCATTTACTGCAATGCGCGCACGCGGCGCGCAAATAACAGATATTGTTGTTCTTGTCGTCGCAGCGGATGATAGCGTAATGCCTCAAACGGTTGAGGCAATCAGTCACGCGCAAGCGGCAAGTGTTCCGATTGTTGTTGCAATTAATAAGTGCGACAAACCGGAAGCGAATATTGAGCGCATCAAACAACAATTAGCCGAACGGAATGTGCTGATTGAAGAATGGGGCGGCCGGTATCAGTATGTCGAAATTTCAGCAAAGACAGGAAAGAATGTTGACTTACTGCTCGAAAAGATTTTATTGGAAGCTGATGTTTTGAACTTGCGTGCGAATCCGGATAGATTTGCTCGCGGCGTAGTTATCGAAGCCCGGGTTGATAAGGGAAAGGGAACTGTTGCAACCGTTCTTGTTCAAAAAGGAACATTGAATGTGGGCGATGCTTTTGTTGCAGGGATTCAGAGCGGACGCGTTCGTGCAGTGTTTGATGAACGCGGAAATAAAATTGAAGCGATTCCGCCTTCAACTCCTGTCCAGGTATTAGGATTTGACGGAGTACCGCAAGCCGGTGATACGTTTGTCTGTATGAAAGAAGAACGAGACGCTCGCGAAATCAGTCTCAAACGAACACAACTCAAACGTGAGCAGGACTTCCGTTTGATTCGAAGTCTGACCTTGGATAATCTTTCACAAAAAATCAGTGAAGGAAAGATTAAAGAACTGAAAGTGGTCGTAAAAGGAGATGTGGATGGTTCTGTCGGCGCTCTTGCAGATTCGTTGATGAAGATTGCTCACGAAGAAGTTCGTGTGAATGTAATTCACAGAGCCGTCGGTGCAATTTCTGAATCGGATGTACTACTTTCCGCCGCATCAGGAGCCGTCATTATTGGCTTCCATGTACGACCGACAGTAAACGCTCGTAAACTTGCTGAGCAGGAACAAGTTGATATTCGGTTGTACAACATCATTTATGATGCAATCAACGATGTGAAGAAAGCGCTGGAATGATTACTCTCGCCGGAAAAGAGAGAAGAGATTACAGCAACGGTTACTGTTCAGGAAGTCTTCAAAATTCCGAAGGTTGGTAATATTGCCGGATGTCGCGTTATAGATGGAAAAATTATACGCAACAACAGAGTGCGCGTTGTTCGGGATGGCATCGTGGTTTTTGAAGGAACGCTTTCCTCGCTCAAGCGATTTAAAGAAGATGTTCGAGAGGTTGAAACCGGTTACGAGTGTGGTATCGGTGTGGAAAACTTCAATGATTTAAAACCGGGTGACACTATCGAGAGTTTCAAGATTATAGAATCGCAACGAAAATTAGCTTGAGGAATTTCTATGTCAATGAGAATGGAAAGAGTCGCCTCGGTCATCAAAGAGGAAATCGGTGTTTTATTTTCGAGAGAGTTTAACAATCCCGAATATGGATTTATCACGGTGACGGAAGTTCACATGACACCGGATTTGAAAATAGCAAAAGTCTATGTCAGTATCTTCGGAAGTGAAGAAGTAAAACAGAAAACGTTGGACTACTTAGAAGAACAAAAGCCGCACGTTCGGCAGATAATCGGTTCGCATGTCCGTCTGAAATTTACTCCGAGCGTTCAGTTTTATCTTGATGAAACAATGGAACGGGTATCGAGAATAGAACAGATCATCAAGCAAATCCATGAACATGATAACGGAAAACCTGAAGAAAAGTAATACGATTTCAGCATGAAAGTGTACAACGGACTTGATGAGATAGAGTTCAACCGGAATTCGGTTGTTACCATCGGCTCGTTTGATGGTGTACATGTCGGGCACAAGGCGATTCTTGATGATGTCAAGGTGCGAGCGAAGAATTCAAATAGCCGCTCTGTTGTTGTTACATTCAATCCACAGCTGCGGGATGTTGTTGGTCGCGGTCCGGTTCAACATCTTTGTACACTTGACGAGCGGTTGAAACACCTTGAACAATCGGGAATTGATGAAACGCTGATTATCAATTTCACGCATGAGTTTTCTCAACAATCTGCCCGAACATTTTACGAACAATATCTGGTTCAGAAAATCGGCGTTCGTGATGTCGTCATCGGGCATGACCACATGTTCGGAAAAAACAGAGAAGGAAGTATAGACGTCCTTACGAAGATTGGCGATGAGTTAGGATTCAATGTTGTCATGATTCCTGAAGTGCGAGTAAAGGAGAACGTTGTCTGCAGTTCATTGATACGTGAGTGTCTTACTCAAGGAAGAGTTGAAGAAGCGAATGAGTATTTAGGACGACACTATACGATTCAGGCACATGTTGTTCATGGAGATGGACGAGGAACAACAATTGGTTTTCCGACAGCGAATGTTGTGTTTGACCAAACAAAAAAACTGACGCCGCTTTTCGGTGTTTATTTCGTTCATGTCTCACATGCGAATACAGAATATTTCGGAATGATGAACATTGGCGTACGACCAACGTTCGGCTTGAACGGACAGCAGTTTATCGAAGTTCATCTTCTCGATTTCTCCGGCAATCTGTATGGAGAAACTCTTAGCGTTTCATTTTTGAAAAGATTGCGGGCAGAGAAAAAGTTTCACTCGTCGGACGAACTTGTTGCACAGTTGCATCAGGATCGAACAGGAGTACAAAAATTAGTTTCACAATTAACAGTTAAATCATAAAGGATTAATCCATGCCAATTTCAAAAGAGCAAAAACAAGTACTCGTGACGAAGTTTGGTAAGTCTGAAAAAGATTCCGGCACGCCGGAAGTTCAGATTGCAATTCTGACATCACGTATTAACGAACTATCCGGTCATCTGAAATCGAATATGAAGGATAATCATTCGCGTAACGGATTGTTACGCATGGTCGGCAAACGACGTAAACTCCTTGATTATCTCCATCGGAAAGATGTCGGCAGATACAAAAAAATAATTCAAGAACTTGAAATACGTAAATAAGCACAAAGACAAACGACTACATCCTAATTCCAAAATTTGAATTTCTAAACAAATTCAAATTTTTCAATCGTACACTTCATTTGATGAGGATAGAATATTAGACAAATGTCTGACATTCGATTGTACGTTCATGTATGGAAGTTGTTGAGTGTTCCCTTTGTAAGTAGGTTCAAAAAAAAACAAAACCGCATAATGCGGGTCATCGTCGCCGGGAAATCCTCGCGACATTTAGAAGTAAGTAATAAAGAAAGAAGTACAATGGTAGTAAGAAAAGAGGTCGAAATTGGCGGGAAAGTCTTGTCATTGGAGACCGGTAAATTAGCAAAACAAGCCGACGGTTCCGTCATGGTTCGCTATGGCGATACAATGGTTCTCGCAACAGTCGTTGCAAGTAAAGAAGCGAAAGAAACTCAGGATTTTTTCCCACTTCAGGTTGAATACAGGGAAAAAATTTCCTCGGTAGGAAAAATTCCCGGAGGATTTTTTAAACGTGAAGGGAAACCATCTGAAAAGGAAGTATTGTCTGCCCGGTTGATTGACAGACCGATTCGACCGATGTTTCCTGAAGCGTTCAGATGCGAAACACAGGTCATCGTCAATGTGTTTTCATCAGATCAGGAACACGACGCAGATGTTCTCGGCGCGGTTGCCGCATCTTCAGCGTTGATGATTTCGGATATTCCTTTTGACGGACCGATTGCGGAAGTCAGAGTCGGACGGGTGGAAGGACAGTTCGTCATTAACCCGACGTACAATCAGTTGCAAACAAGCGATATGGATGTGACAGTCGCAGGGACGAAAACTTCCATCGTTATGGTCGAAGGTTCATCGAAAGAAATTTCCGAACAGGAGATGCTTGATGCGTTGAAGTTCTCGCACGAGTTCATTAAAATCTTATGCGAAGTTCAGATGGAACTCCGCAACGAATGTGGAAAACCGAAACGGGAAATTGAATCCAAGCAACCGAATGAAGCATGGACATCTCTCGTCTCTAAAGTTGCTCGTCAGAAAATTGCCCATGCGTGCAGACAGCCATTCGCAAAAGAAGAACGAAGCAAAGCGCTCGAGCAAATCAAGGATGAAACGTTTGAAGCGTTAAAGACACAAATTCCAACTGCCAACTTACCTCTTGATGAAACAGAGAAAGCGCACTTACAACTGAGTGTCGAAGAGTTCATACAAACAAAGTCTGGTTTGCTGAAAGAGATTCTTCATTTGATTGAATATGAAGAAATGCGCAAGATGATTTTAGAAGAAGGTCGTCGTCTCGATGGTCGCGGTGTTGCGGATATCAGACCGATTACCTGTGAAATCGGGTTGCTTCCGAGAACGCACGGTTCTGCTTTGTTCACGCGCGGCGAAACACAGAGTTTGACCACAGCAACACTTGGTACAAAATTAGACGAGCAAATCCTCGAAG
>JACPVN010000022.1 GCA_016191715.1 Ignavibacteriota bacterium
ATGTATGTTGATGATGATTACGAATTGGACAAAGCGTTTCGCCGTGAAATTAAAAAAGTCTTCCCCGAACAGGAGTTAACCGAGTTACCGTTTTCCTTCGGCTTGTATCATTGTCAGTTCGATTTCACCAACGGTCCTCCGAAAACGCATGAACACGACGGCAAACCACCACAGGGCTTCGGGTTGTTCCACAACGAACGACTCGTCCTCTATTATACATATGAATCAAACCCGAGCGACGGATGGAATCCGCCGGAAGTGCACGGCACAACGCCGGAGAAACGGGAAGAAGCGCTTCGCTTCGGAACAAATATTGTGGTGTGGGCGTTAACACATTGACTTTGATTTCGGATTTCGGATTGCCAATTGCGGATTTGTTTTTTAGATGATTATGAATTATAAAATGGAATTACCATGCAGGCCATAAAAGGTATTTTTAACGGAAAGACAATCATTGCCTTAGAAAAATTTCCCTCCAAGAAAAAACATAAGGTACTGATTACTTTTTTAGAAGAAGTGAGCGAGGAGGAAGACCTTCGTAGTTTTGTTTCTACCTCAAATGCTTTTTCTTTTTGGGAAGATGGAAGAGAAGACTTGTATCAGGATCATCTCAAAAAAGTGAAAGCATGAAAACGGGTGACATAGTTCTATTACCATTCCCCTTCACCGATTTTCGTACAAGAAAAGTCAGACCTGCTGTGGTTGTCGGTGTAACAAAGGATCATTATAAAGATGTCATTGTCTCCGCAATCAGTTCAGTTTTACCGGATACGTTTTCAAAATGCTTATAGATGGATAATCGTACATGAATCACCACTCAAATTTTTACAACGAAATCCTCCAACGTCTTTCCGGCGTGCGCTCGAAGGAACATCGGCTTGCGCTGTTTTATGGAACGCTTGTTACGCTGCCGATTCTTCTCTTGGCATTTCTCTCCGTCATCGTTCTTGAACAACTTTTTACATTCGAGACAACAGGGAGAACCATTCTTGTCTCTGTTTTCTCGTTGCTTGTTCTCGTCGCGTTTGGATTGTTCATTGCGCCATCTATTCTTCGACTTCTTGGCGTGTTGAAATCGGAAGAGAATCATGCGACGGCAATTAAAGTCGGAAGACATTTTCCGCATATCCACGACCGGCTGATTGATGCGCTTCAAATGTACGAACACAGAAGCGGTCTTGAGCAATTTTATTCTCTCAGTTTAATTGATGCTTCGTTCAATGATTTGTACACGGCAATTCAACCGCTTGATTTCCGCGAAGCGGTAAGCGATGTACGCGTTAGGAAAATCAGGAAGGTTGCTCTGTACGGCGTTGCACTTTTCATGCTCGTGTTTGTTGTTTCGCCGTCGGGATTTCTCGATTCATTCTACCGGCTTTCGCATTTCAACACATCATTCGCCGCGCCGCTCCCGATTCAGTTTATTATCGAGCCGGGAAATCTTGAAGTCGTTCGGGGCGAGAATGTTCCTGTTACGATTCGAACAAGCGGAAAGCCGGTGAAATCAATCGAACTCCTCACGAAGGGTGAAGGTCAAACCGACTTCGATAGGCAAACGCTGAACATCGGGAGCGACGGTACATTTCAAACAGAATTGAAGAGCATCAAAACCTCGACGGAATATTATGCAAACTCTGATGAAGTCTCAAGTGAGAAGTTTAAAATTTCCGTGCTTGACCGTCCGCTCATTCGCACGTTTCAGTTCACCGTAACACCTCCTGCATACACACGCATTCCGCTCAAAGTGCTTGATGAAAACACCGGTGACCTCAGCGTTTATCCAGGAACGAACGTTGACCTCAAACTTCTCACAAGCAAAGAAGTCGAATCGGCAACTCTCGTGTTTCATGATTCGACAACGCTCGGACTTTCGGTTCAGGAAAAAGACGCGAGCGGACATTTCATCGTTAAACAAAACCGCTCCTATCATTTTCTTCTGACCGATATCAGCGGCTTGCACAATAGTGACCCGATTGAATATACAATTCGTACCATTCCCGATGAATATCCGACGGTTGAAATCATTCAGCCCGGAAAAAACACCGACCTGAACGAGAGCATGACGCTCAATCTCTTTATCAACATCAAAGATGATTTTGGATTTTCACGTCTGCGGTTGGCACAAAAGTTAGTACATTCAAAGTATGAGCAACCGGCTGAAGAATTCACGTTTATAGATTTGCCCTTGGCGCGTCCGCATCAAACTGCAACGGATGTACCATATCAATGGAATCTCTCACAACTCAATCTCGTTCCGGAAGATGTGGTCGCGTACTATGTCGAAGTACTCGATAACGATAACATCAACGGACCGAAATCGGGACGGAGCGAACTGTATTTGATTCGTTTCCCGTCGCTCGAAGAAGTCTTCAGCGATGTTTCCGAAAGTCATCAGCAATCGCTTGAATCCATGCAGAGCGTGGCGAAGGAAACGGAGCAGTTATCGAAAGATATCGAGCAGATGCAACGCGAAATGAAAAAGCCAAACAAAAACGATTGGCAGATGCAAAAGAAAGCGGACGAGATGGTGAAGCGGTACGAAGCGATGAAGCAGAAGATGGAAGAGACATCTCAGAAGATGAACGAGATGGTGAACAAGATGGAAGAGAACAAACTGCTTTCGGAGAAAACGCTTGATAAATATTCTGAAATGCAGAAATTGTTAGACCAACTTCGCTCGCCCGAATTGATGGAAGCGCTGAAAAAACTTCAGGAAAAAATGAAGGGACAGCAACCGAATGAAGAACAGCAGAAGCAGGCGATGGAACAACTCAAAGCAAACGAGGATGCATTCCGGAAAGCGTTGGAACGGATGATTGAACTGTTGAAGCGAATTCATATCGAGCAGAAGATTGATGAACTTGTAAAGCGCACGCAGGAGATGCTGAAACAGCAGGAACAACTGCAACAGCAGACAGCGCAAACAAAACAGAATGACAAACTGAAGCAAAACGAACTTGCACAGAAACAGCAGGACATGAAAAAGCAAGCGGAGGATTTGCAGAAAGAAGCATCGGACCTGACAAAGAAGATGGAAGAGTTTCCGAAAGAGATGCCACTCAGCGAGATGAAAAAAGCCGAGCAGAACATGCAACAGAAAAACACTCCGTCAAAAATGCAGAAATCCTCTCAGCAAATGCAGTCGGGCGATATGGAGGGTTCGAAAGAAAGTCAGGAACAGGCGGAGGATGACATGAAGGAATTTCTCGAGCAGATGAAACAGGTGCAGAATTCGCTTCAGTCCAAACAACAACAACAAATCGTGAACGAGTTGAAAAAGCAGTTGGATAATGTCGTGGAACTTTCGAAGCGTGAAGAGGATTTGAAAAATCAGACACAGGGGCTTGACCCTAACTCACAGCGCTTCCGCGAGAACACGCAACAACAAAGCGACATTATGCAGGACCTCAACAATGTTGCCAACGCGATGGGCGAGTTGGGGAAGAAAACATTTGCCGTCAGCCCGGAGATGGGAAAAGAACTTGGCAACGCAATGCGGCAGATGAACGAAGCGATGGGACAAATGGAAAACAGAAACCCCGGCGGTGCAGGACAAAAGCAAGGTGAAGGAATGGGCTCGCTCAACCGCGCGGCGATGCAAATGCAAAACGCACTCAACGGAATGATGAAAGGTGGTGGAGGAGGCGGAATGGGCATGGCAGGATTGATGAGCCAACTCGGACAAATGGCTGGCGGACAAAGCGGACTCAACCAGGCGACACAGCAAGCGGCGGGCTCTGGCGGATAGGGCGGAATATCGGGCGAACAAGCAGCGGAGTATCAGCGACTCGGCGGACAACAAGCCGCTCTGAGAAAATCACTCGAACAACTTGCACAGGAAGCAAAGAACGCAGGTGAATTCAGCAAACTGCTTGGCGATTTAGACCGTGTCGCACAAGAGATGCAGGAAGTACAAACCGATCTTGAGCAGGGGGACGTAAATCCCGAAACATTACAAAAGCAAGAACGGATTCTCTCGCGCCTGCTCGATTCACAACGCTCGATGAGAGAAAAAGATTTTGAGAAACGTCGCCGCTCCGAAGCGGGAAAAAATCAACAACGCCAAAGTCCGACCGATATTGACTTCACGACGCAGGAAGGAAAGAACAAACTGCGTGAAGAACTCCTGAAAGTGCTGGAAGGAAAATACTCGAAGGATTACGAGAATTTGATTCGGAAGTATTTTGAGGAGTTGGAGAAGGAAGAGATTCAGTAACGGTTTCCCGTCTCCTCAAGAATTTCGGAAACCGATAAATCGGTTTTATTTTTCACATTTTCCTATAACCCACGACTTAAGTCGTGGGCTAAAAAAGTATCAACAATGAAATCGTTTCAACGATTTCTGAAAAACGGTCAACATGAGTAAATTAATAAACGGACAACTTGATCACTTTATATTGCTAAGATTCGGAGCCGTCATGATCAATTTTCCGTTTTGTTTTGACTTCACCCAAAATGCTTTCGCCGGTTGTAGTGTCTGAACAGGAATGTAGTTAACCGTGTCAAAAATAAAATACGATGATTGAATTATGCCGCTTGGTGAGGTAACGATAGTTGATGAATCTATCGCTGAACCAAGAGCACCAATCATATTCCAACCTGCGGTAACCATTACCGTGTCTTTCCAGTTCCGTGAACCGGTAAGTTCCACTGAAACTGCAGAATCAAACTTTAACCAATACCCTGTTGCAAGTTCGAACGTATCTTTGCGTACATACCCTTTTTGATAACTGAACGCCGGTGATACTGATGTCGGAAAGATGCTTTGTACTGAACGATCTGTCACCTTGAACGGAACGGAAATCATGTTCCACCCTTCGGTCACTTCAACAACATCAGTGACAATTTTTCCGGCATCACGAATAACTATATCATCAATAAACCAACCATCCCAACTTGTGCCGGTTCCTGTTTGAATTCGAAAACGTATCGTTGCCGTATCACCCGCGTACGTTGTGAGGTCAATTGTCTGATGAATCCAGTCACCGGGATTTGCAACTCCATCCAACCATTTTGATTGAACATACGCGTTGTACACTTTCAATGTTGTGAACGTTCTTCTACCGTTTGTACTTATTTCGACATAAACAAAACTTCCCGCCCGGACTATCGCAATGTCTTCATAATCAAGAATCGGTTCATTCCCAAGAACAACCGGTGGCAACATACAATATGTATTTGTCTGCTGTATATAATTTCCTATCGGACTGTCTGTCATCGAACGAGAACCACTGTAAGCAATTTGATGTGTTGTATCCCACGTTCCAGTCCGGAACACACCGGCATCATCACCTTCAAAATCTTCATCGTAAGCAAACAAAAGTCCCCCATAACCCGATAACTCTTCAGAAACACCACTGAAATTTCTCGGTGTTTCATTATCCCGCACTTGAACCTTGTACGTATGATAACCTTGGATAACATCATAATAAAACTTCTGTTGTCCGGTATCGGAAACTGTTTGCGCAACGCTATCAACGACATTCCCATCCCGATAAAGAAGAATGTAGGCAATGTCATTCAGTGGTGAACCATCCGTTTGTGTCGAAGGATTGGTCCAGACCAATGCTACTCCATCAGTATCATCCCGCACGGAGAAAAATTGTACCGATGCCGGGATTGCGGAACCGCCTGAGTAAGCGCTCGTTGAATCGAACAAACTCGAATCACTCGTCACAACTGTATTGATGGTGTATAAATATAATTGATGCAGAGTTAATCCGGTATCAACAAACGATTGGACTCCCGAATCAACTTCCGCTATATAATTTCCATCGCGATAAATATGAAGTTTGAAATTACTCAACTGAAGACTATCATTTGATATCACCGGGTCACTCCAACTCAAAACAATGGAGCTTGGTGTTTGAAAATCACTATATGCAGAAAAATTACTTGGCGGAAATGGGTCATTCAAATGAAGGTCATAGTACGGAACAGGAAGGGAACCGTTTCCACCGTACGCACCCATATCATTTCTCACCGTTCCTCTCGATGGATTTTTAGCAAATCCCGGATTACTCTCATCTTCAGTATCATTGTAGGAACTTGCCGGATTTCCTGCATCAACACATGGTGAAGCCGGAGAGAGGTAATGACTCGTATCCACAAACATCGGATTGACATTGGTATTGCCCGTCCCGCTCCACCCTCCCTGTACATTGCAATAGGTGATGGAAACCGAACCACCGGACGAAACAATTTGCGACGCAGTCGGAGACGTGTTTCCCCAAACAATACAGTTTCGAATTGCAATACTCGTGTTTTGAAGATATATTCCACCGACATCCTGCGTTGCAGAATTTTCCACCACCGTATTGTTCTCAAAAACCTTTGGAGTTAGACCGGGAGATACAGCCCAGATAGCACCGCCAGAGAACGCGTGCGCTTCACTGTTCCGGTAAATGACATTGTTTTTCAAAATCGCTCCGGTAAAATACATAACAATCGCGCTACCGTATCTTCCCTTGTTATACATGATGATGTTATTATAAATGCGCGGGTAACTATCACCGATACGGATACCGCCCCCGCCGGAACTTGACAATCCGGTCATGTCCATCGCTTCATTATATTTGATGATATTATTCTTAATCGTCGGTGAAGAAAACTCAATAAGAATGCCGCCTCCTTCCCGAAAAAATCCTCCGCTATGGATGTCGCGATAAATTGTTCCCTTTCCTCCGGTCAGAGTAAAACCCTGAAGGACTGCGGTCGTATCTTCCCCTGATTCAAAAATTACACAACTTGCCGTGTCAGGGTCAATCGGTTGCGAGCCGTTAATGATGGTACTGTCAATGTACATCGTGTTTTGTCCGATTGCATACAAACTTGTCAGCACGATTCGTTTGCCGCGAAAGTTGAGATTCTCGAAATATGTTCCTGGGGCGACCAAAACCGTATCGCCGTTCGCTGAAGCCAGAATCGCAGACTGAATGGTTGAATATTGTGATGGGACATTCAACACTCCTGCATGGAGAGTTGAAAGAGAGAAGCAGAGAATTATGCAGAAGAAAATAATTCGATTCATACGTTTTCCATAAAATTGTAAACAGCAGAACATACAAAAAAGCCGTTGCGGGGACAACGGCTTTGCAGTAAACAATAAATATGTTGCAGTGAACGTATGTGCCACGCACTTAAATATTCTCGGTCGTTTCTACTTTATGGTCAGATAGACCTTGCAGAAAAGTGCGTGTCACAACTATTGGGTATTAGTAAAACGGATTCGGAAAATTCTGATGAAGCGGGTTTATAATTTGAACACAACTGCTAACTTAAAATTCTGTAAATATTCATCGAAGTCTGTCCCTTCCTGAATATTGAAAAATCCCATCGCATCTATTTGAAAGTTCGACGTCGGGTCGAAGCCGATTCCATACGTCAGGTATGTTCTTGTCTCGGCATTTACCCGATGTTCGCTTCGGGAAGAATATTTATTGTCCTGAATACTCAGATTGATTGTCCCGTCGCCCCTGTTTGTTTTCTCGGTGTATGGTTGGGAATCAGTAATCTGTTTGGCGTCATCCGTCGTCGAGGAAATGTATTGAAATACGGAACCGATGCGTAACTTCCATTTCAGGTCTTCGGAAAATTGATATTCTACAGCAACCGGCAACGTAAGAAAACTTGAACTGACTTTATATGTTCTGTTCGCAGTTATTTTCGACGTTGTCGTCCTGAGATAATCGTACCAATCGGTAACGTTATCAAGAGTTGTGTAGTCAAATGTCGTTTTCAGTTCATCCGAATAGTTTGTTTCACGCTTCAGTGACGAAAGAGAATATGACGCGCCTATTCCAAGATAGACACCGTCACTCAACGGTTTATTTGTTCTGATGTCAACGGAATAGCGATTCCGTGTTCCGGTTCCGTTATCGTTGATTGCAGTCATCATTGTCGAGACTTGCTTTGTATCATTCTGCGCGCCGGAAGTTCCGTCATTCAAAATATCGGTACTCGAACTGTTGCTCAAATTGGAATTCGTAAAATCAAATGATTCGAACGCGGCGTTCACTCCGAAATGAACATAGCCGCTGTTTCTTCGTTCGTGTTCTTCATCAAAGTTATACCGCACCGAACCTCCGAAACCGAAAGCATTCCCGCTTTCTCCTTGTGTATAATTGTATGTTTCATTCTCAGTAAAACTATTGACATACACTACATTTCTCGGATTGAAATATGTTTCATCCCCCTGATATTTGTCATGCACAGTATTTGTATTTTCGATTGTATTGAAGCGCATATCTGCACGGACTTCATATTCTCCAAACACTCTCATTGCCGATACGCCTAACCGGAGAAACGGGCTTTCATAGGTATTGGAATAATCCCCTCGCTCGCCCCATTTTAAACGGGAATAACCCGAATCTGTATAAAACTCGTCAACGGAACGGTTGAACGTTGGAGACCCCCATGATGAACCTTGCAATAAACCTTGCCCGGTTCCGTACGAACCCATCGCTTGGTTTCCTTCATTGAAGTAATTGCCAAGGGTAAACTTCAATCCTATTGTATAATCTTTCAAGTCATAACTATTATTAAACACGAACGAATAGGCATCATAATCGGATAAGGAAGATTGTTTTTGAGAAATCGCTCTCTTCAAATCATACAGGTCGTTGTTGTCCTGGTCGAGATATTCTGTGTACTCCGATTGCAGTTCACCTTGTCCGTACGTATAACTATTCCCGTTCAGGTCGGAATTAATAGAGAGAAAATTCGGAACCTTCGATTTTTCAAATCGCAAGAGTAAGGCAGTCCAGAGATTTTGCACAATTGGATTTTTCCGTGAGACTCCCAGCAAGTATTCGTTACTCGCAGAAGACCCTGTTTCGGAAGATGTAAAAGCCCGGAGACTTGTGTTGCTGAGATTCGTGTAGAGCCGTAAACTATCAACAAACTGAAGTTCAATCGGGTCATAGACCAAATCCAAATCATCGAAGATAATGCCGCCGAGCGAGAGACTTCGAAACGATTGCGGTTCTTGTGCTGTTGCAGTAGCAACAAAGAGAACGACAAATAAAACGATGGTAAAAATATTAGTTTTCATTTTCATATCCTTTAAAATTATTGAACAAGTATATTATCAATCCAGGCGGCATCCTGACCGGAAGCAATCGAACCATCTTTGCTGTATTCCCACATTAATGTTACTGTACCGGTACCATAATAGGAAAGTGAATATGAGGTCCACCCAATCTCGCCCCCCATTGTTTGATAGAGTGATCCGTTAATATAAAATCTGAGTTTATCACAACATCCTTCAGAAGAGACTTTATAATAGAAGGAAATAGTTTTCGTTCCGGTAAACGATAAACTAGTTTGAATAATTGAAGATTGACTGTTATTTATCGCTCCGGAACGCACACAGTACGTCCCTGAATATGGGCTTGCACTAGAAATATTCCAGGAGGCATTCCCGCTCGAAGACCAGTTTATTGGAATACTTCCTGATTCAAATCCTTCATTCAATGAAGAGGTTTGTTTTGTGATTGTAATACTTCGAACATTGGAGCGTGGTGTCGTGTCAACCTGATTATATCCTTTTACAAAATAGTAATACATCGAGTCAAACTTCAGATAATTTGTATCTCTGTCAGTAAATGTTGTTACGTTCGCACTTACCGAATCAATCAAGGTAAAAGGACTTGTCGTTGAGCGTCTATAAATCCTGAAAACATTCTCACCAGTCGAATTATCTGTCCAATCAAAACGCACTTGTCGCTCCGGGCTTAGTTGTTGAATTGAAAAAATATTCGGGGCGTTCATCGTGTACTGATAATAAATAGTTGATGAAGAAAATGCTGTTGATTCGTATGGACTGAATGCCTGAATTCTGTACGTGTACGTCGTTAGATTTTGTACATTGGTATCGGTATATGTTAGAGTTGTGAGCGAAGCGATTCTGGAAAATGAACCAGAGTTCACCGAACGATCCAGCGTATATTGGGTTGCTGATTCCGCCGTTTTACTCCAACTAATAACAATGCTTTTCGGTGGACGTATCTGAAAACTTAACGGCGGTGGTTCAAAACGGGGAGTTTTTATTGTCACGGTATCCATCCGGTGTGTCCCCTGTTTCAGCACACTCGCTATCATGTATTTATAATACGTGTTTTGAGCGAGTGTTGTATCGGTGAAAGAGCCCGTAGTACTTTTATCAATTACTTTCATCAATCCGTTGTTCTTATATATTTTATACGCGAGGAATGTCGCATCGGAACTTGGTTGCCATGTTATTGTCGCCCGTCTCGATTGGATATTTCCGTTCGTATATCCTGTTGAGTAATTAACTCCCGTCATAAGCACAGTTCTGTTTATTACTGGAGCGGAAGATGGCACAGATAAGTTATGTTGGACTACTCCTATCTGCCCGTCATCGTTGCACGATAACAGTACAACGACAAGAAATAAAATAGTAATGAATTTATACATTGTGTTTCTCCTTAATTAGTATTGGTTATTAGTTGTTCAATCTGACAGTTTTTTTTGTAGCGTTACAACTCCGGTAAACAGGCGCCGTACACGCAGTCCGGTTTATCGGATTTACATTTTTAAATTATCGAAAGCAGTCAGTTCATGTTCATGGATTACAAAAATCAAAGTAATAATTTCCCGCGAGTATGCTGAAAAAAAATCATTAAAACAATTTTACACTCTCTCCGTGGTGTCGGAAGTTTCCTTCCGACACCGCATCTGCAAATTGAATGGTGTGAAATTCACTGCCTCCACTCCGCTCTTACCGCATCAACACCAACTTCTTCATATCACTAAACGTTCCCGCCTGAATACGGTACATATATATTCCGCTCGGTAATGCGGAGGCATCGAACGGAACCTCGTGCGAACCTGCAGTTTGTTCTCTATTTACCAATGACGCTACTTGTTTACCGAGTATGTCATACACACCGAGTGTAACATAACTTTGAACGGGTAATTGATAACGAATAACTGTTACGGGGTTGAAGGGGTTGGGATAGTTTTGGTCAAGCGTGAATTGTGTGGGAAGTTGTGAACGTGAATTATCTTCGACTGAATTAGGAATAAAGCGACCTATTCTGAGTTTACATTGGCTTATGTCCGGGTTTTCTATTCTCACTGCACCTTTACCATTTAATGCAAAAGAATTTGATTCAATTATTAATGAATCGTTAAGAGTAGGAAGATTCGTCGCGTCCCATTGTATGGTGATAGGATAGTTACAACTCCGAAAAGCAATAGTAAACTGTGTATCTCTCATGGTATCTGCTAATTCTAACATCTTGTTTGACGTAAACCTTGCATCAAATATACACTCTGGAGGAAGAGGAGGAAGTTCATATTTCCGCGGATCAATTGTTGAATCCTTCGGCCCGTAAAATAACGATTGTCCTCCTCCATAAGCATCCCAGAAAAGCAATGTATTGAATCTGACTAAAATGTTGGGTGAAATGCAATACGATGAATACCAAGGAGATCTTCCGTTTCCGTTCATAGCTCGAACTCGGTAATAATAATTATACCTGACTGGTAACGCCTGTTGTAACTTCCATGAAGTTTTTGTCAGTGTTGTATCTCTGATTATTGTGCTAAAGTCAGCGTTTGTATCTATTTGAACTTGATATTCATCTGCCCCTGCCGCTAAATGCCACCGAAGCGTTGGCTTGAACGATAGCCCGACACTATCTTTCTTATATGAAAATATTTTTGGCGCCTGCGGTAAAGAATCAGGATGGAAAATATCCACACCATCAATATAAAAGCCGTATCCCCCTGCAGGGTCGTAACGATCATAAGTTGCATTTATTGCAAAGCTGAACTGAACGCGTTTATTACTGTATTTTGCAGGAACTGGTATTTGAACGGTTGTCCACGATGTATTTACAGTATAGGGACCTGCGAGTGGAGTTGATTCGAAATTACCCCATCTGCCTCCGCCGGAATCCGTTCTGATATGGACTGTTGCATTGACGTTATTTTGCAGATACAAAGAATACTTAAAACGAAAACGAATTTCTTCTCCAATATTAATTATCGGTAATTGGATGGCAGGAGTAATTAATCTGGCTGTATATGTATCATTCGGAATGTTCCCATTGAGAATAGTCCCTGCAATATTTGTATCACTGTATGCAGGTACAAGAGTAGAAGAACCAATCTGCCATAAAAAATTAGAACAGGTCCATTTATTGTGATATGTCGATGGTAATGTCGAGTCTACTTCAAAATCCCATGCAGATGGGAATATCGCGCTTCTTTGTGTGCGCACTATACTTATGTCATCTACGTACCAACCTGGGCCGCCAGCAGGGTCGTAACGATCATAAGTTGCTATAAACGTAAAACCTATTTTTACTCTTTTTCCTGCAAACTTTGTTAACTCCACCGAACTATGAGTCCACGGCGAATAAGCAGTTGTATAATTTAACGTTATTCCTGTCCATGGACCAAAGTTCCCTCCACCTGTATCAATAGCCATTTGAATTGATGCATTGACATTATTAGCGCGACTGAACCATGAATAATATCGCAGACGCAACTCATCTTGTGATGAGATCGAAGGAAGATTAATAGGTTTTGTTATTAGCCGAGTTGTATATGTTTGATTTGGAATATTTTCATTGAGCAGAGTCCCGGCTATATTGGTTCCGTTGTAGGCGGTGACTATAGTTGATGAACCTATCTGCCACAATCCATTATCAACAGTCCAATTGCTTGACCCATGTTCAAAATCGTCGAAGAAGATGGTCGAATCTGTGCTTTGCGCGCTCAAACAGATAATGCTACTCAACAGTAGAATGGTAATTGTCGAAACATAAATTGTATATTTTGTACACATAGTTTTCTCCATAGTTTATTTTTGTAAGAAAAATCAGTTATAAAAAGGCTCTCATTACCCTGAGAGCCTTTCTTCCTTTTTATTAAAATCACCGCATCAGTACCAACTTTTTCACATCACTAAATTTCCCCGCCTGAATCTTATAAATATAGATTCCGCTTGGCAAGAATGAAGCATCGAATGTCGCGTCGTGCCAGCCAGCGGTTTGTTCTCCATCAACCAACAATGTTACTTGTTTTCCGACCATGTCATAGATGC
>JACPVN010000095.1 GCA_016191715.1 Ignavibacteriota bacterium
ATCGTGTTTACCCGGATTGGTCGTATTGGTGTAGCAGATAAAACAACTGCATCAATCTGATTGAATCCGGAAACAGCGGGTGAATTTATCGCAAGTCTGATTTCGGAAACGTCGAATGATGTTGTTGCAAAATTAGCAAGAAAGAACCGGGCGGAATCGCCTTTCGAACCGGCGGCACTTTTCCAAACAACTTCCCAAAGTTCTGTGTCCGGGTTCTTGACATAGATTGTGTCAACTGCGCCGGGGCGATATGTCTCATAAATGCCGATTGAAGTGACAGGTTCAGGATTATCAAATGCGAGTTCTAAATATTCCCGTTGTCCGTCTCCCGTTAAACTCGCCCACGAGTTACCGTTGATACCGTAGGATGGATAGACATTAGGCGCGCCGAGCGCCTGAGTTGCGGCATAAACGCTTGAACCGTATTGCGAACTGTATGCAATCACACTCGTTGCATAGCGCAAACTTGTTATGCTTGCAGTGTTCCTGTAAGATTCCTGCCACGATTCAGCGGGAGTTTCTGTCGGTTGAATTTGAATTATCGCGGGGGGCATATAGTCTTTCATCAGCACTTGTGCTTGTTCGATGAACTTATCTGTTTGTGCAGAAGAAAATGTTGTAGCAAAGCTTAAGGTTAAGCAAATCAAAAAGAAGGCAAATAGCTTGTTCATAATTTTTTCCTTTCTAACAATCTTGTTCGTTAATAGTTCGTTCATTGTGTTTGAATGATTAGCGGATGAGAATCATTTTTCGGGTTTGAGTAAACGACTGTTCCGGTCGTTCAATTCCTGTTGCTTCAAGCCGGTAGAAATATATTCCACTTGGAAGATTACTTGCATCGAACTCAATTTCAAATTCCCCTTCATCCATTTCTTCATTATTGATAAGAGTAACAACTTCCTGCCCCAGAAGATTGAACACTTTTAATGTCACCAATCCGAAATCAGCAATCCGAAATTCGAAATTGGTAGTTGGATTAAACGGATTCGGATAGTTCTGTTCTAATCTGTAGGAGCGTTCATCTGGGCTGTTTGAAGCAGCAAGAGAGACTGCGCTTTTTGGAATTATTCCGGGAGTAAGTTGCAGGAACGGAACCTGAAACAATGGTTTCACTCCGGTCAATCGTAATGAATCGGCGAAGGAAAGAGTATCTACTGATGCAGTGTTGAATGCGCTATCTATCTTTGCAAGTGTGCTGTAGATTTCCGCAGGTGTAATTGTCGAAAATGCCCCGGCAAGATTCAGGCACGAGAGAAGCGAATCTGCGAAGGGAACGATTTCTGTAACCAACTTTCCGTTGAATGGATTGGTCAGATTATTCGGGTCGTCGAATGTCAGTTCACCGAAGCCGTTCGGGAAATAATTCCAGATACTTGCCATAATGTTAAGTTTTAGTGTAAGCAGTTCGGCAAAGAGCGCGTTGTTGTGCTTGTTCGGCGGTAAACTCTTTTGTTGCTTGCTCATCAGTTTTCCTCCGAGCGAATCGAGACATTTTCCCTGAGTTGTATGGAAGAGATTTTTCTTTCTCATGGAAGATTGAACATCAGCGTACTTCTTTAACAAAACCGAATTGCCTCCTTTCAACCCTTGAGGAATTCCCATGAGCAATCCGCCTGGAAAAGCATTCGTTGTTTTTCCAAACAGCATTTCTCCGACATTATGCAAGTTTGGCATTGGAAGCGTCGGACGGTTTTCCACAAATACAGAATCCGGTAATTTCAATTTCTTTCCTGTTCCCCACGCATATTTCACTTTGATTTTCTTTCCTTGATTTCCTATCCCGTACACGGTAATTGAATCGCCACCGTTCACATTAAGAACCAATGCGGGAGGAAGTTTTCCGGTGAATGTATCGAGTGTATCGGTCGGAGAATTCTTTGGAGTAACATATCCGGTAGCAGTCATGGAAAATTCAAGCATAAGTAGTCGGCTTGGGTCTGCAACTACATTAAATTGGAAAACAACATTTGCGTTCTTCTTTTTCTCCGCTTTGAATTTTCCCGCCCGGTCAAGCGCACGTGACCAAACATCATACGATGCAGTCCGGAAGGTTTTCAAATATGCTTCATCAAACACAAATGTTGCTGTAACATTTTTCGCGCTTGTCATTGTCACGCTCGCCGTATCGGTAAAGCCGCTCGCATCACCGCTCCATGTGCCAAAGAAATATCCTAATGCAGGAAACGCAGTGAGTTGAACTGTTGTTCCGTGATTGTATAATGCGGCATCAGGATTCTTCACTACGCTTCCCATGCCAACAATAGTAATGTTCAGCGCGTACGTGTTGATGGCAAACTGTACTTCGAGAAAATGATTGGTCGTTACATTGGTGAATGAATATGATGAAACCGCTCCGACAAGAACACTATCAACCCAAACATTTTCGATATGATAACCTTCGTCAGGATAGAAATTGTAGGTTACATTTGTTCCGTACGCAACGGAAGTATCACCCACCGGACTTGTTGTTCCCCCCGCGGTGATGAACGCGGTAATCGTGAACATGTTGATGGAAAAGTACGCGTTGATTGAGTGGTTCGCGATGACAGCAGTAAATTCATAACTTGTATCAGAGCCGATATTCACACCATCAACGACAACACTATCAATATGGTAGCCGGTGTTTGGTGAAATTATGTACACCTGACTTCCGCCAAAACTGACATAGGTGACACCAGGCGGAGTGATTGTGCCGTTTCCAAATGTAGTTGCAGTAATGCTAAATGTTTGTAACGCAAAATTAGCAGTGACGGTTTTGTTGTTGTCCATCAGAATGGTGTCAGGATTTTCACTGCCGCTCAGGTCGCCGCTCCAATTTGCAAAGTTGTAACCTTCCGATGGTGTAGCTGTGAGAACCACGGAAGAACCATAATCGTATAACAATTGATTAGGATTTTTTAAAACGCTTCCGTTGCTTGCGTTGACGGTGAGAGTGTATGTGTTGATTGCAAACGAAGCGGAAATTGTATGGTCAGCGGTAACGTCAGGAAATTGATAAGAAGGAACAGCTCCAACCGAAATGTCGTCAACAAGAACATCGGCAATGTGGTAACCGGTGTTCGGTGCGATGGTAAATGTCGTGTCGTTGCCATGAAGGACAGAGATAGTTCCTGATGGAGTGATGGCACCGTTCTCACCAGCGCTTGCAACGATTGAATGAACTGCACGATTTCCGAAATCGTAACTCAACAACGAGTCGCCGTCGTTCAACGTGACCGTATATGTACCGGGTGATGCCGGAAAGGTCTGCGACCAACCGGATTGCTGTTCTTCACTGAGTGTGTACGTTCCCGCTGTGAGATTGGTAAAGGAATAATATCCGTTCACATCAGTCAGTTGAGAATCTTCTGCGGCGCCGGTAAGATAAATTTTCCATCCACTGATTCCTGTTTCACCGGCATCTTTTGTGCCGTTGCCGTCAGCGTCGTTCCACTTCATTCCGCTCATGGACACAGTGAGAATTTGAAAAGTGTTTGGGTTCGCCTTCTTCTGTGCAGAAGAAGTGAATCCAATGCAAAGTAGAAGAGTGAGAGGAAGAAACCATCGTAACAAAATCATAGTAATGACCTTTCCGTTCTTATGTTGAGATATTGTGTTGAAATATCGCGCGTCAACAATACAATTGTTGAACTAACGCGTATGTAAGATTGATTCACCTGCCGTACAGATAGGCAACAGCGATGAAGAAAGAACGAAAGGATGATGGTTAGTTAAGAGACAAAAACTTCGTTTGCGTTGAAGTAAAACGTCTCTGAATGATGAAATAATAAGATTATTCTTATGGTTTTACAAATATGGTATGGACGAAAGAGGGGTTTCTACTGAGAAATGGTCAAAATAATTTCTTATGATTTACTGTTTCTGAGGCAAATAGGGCATTTCCAAGAATATATTGGTACAATCCAAATTTTTATGGGAATGGAGCAATAGAGTAAAGGAGTGTTGGAGTATTGGAGTCATGATTTAAAATTTTTCATGCACAATTTAGAATTCAATCCGAAATTGGCAATCCGAAATCCGAAATCAAAAGACTCCAATACTCCCTATCTCCAACACTCCAATAAGTTATGAACGTTTTTCCATTGGAACGAAATCTCGTTTGTCGTAGCCAAGATACACTTGACGAGGACGTGCAATCTTTTGTTCCGGGTCGAGCAGAAGTTCCTGCCACTGTGCAAGCCAGCCGGACATTCTCGGTATCGCGAACAACACCGTGAAGGCATCAGTCGGGAAGCCCATTGCCTGATAAATAATTCCTGAATAGAAATCAACATTCGGGTAGAGTTTTCTCTTCACAAAATAATCATCCTGCAAAGCGATACGCTCCAACTCTATGGCAATATCGAGCAAAGGATTACGGCCGGTAACTTCAAAGACCTGATCTGCTGTTTGTTTGATTATCTTTGCGCGCGGGTCATAATTCTTGTAGATGCGATGACCGAAGCCCATCAACCGCTTTTCGCCTTTTCCTTCTTTCACTTCTTTGATGAACGCCGGCACTTTATCTTTCGAGCCGATTTCTTTCAGCATAACAAGCACTTGCTCGTTCGCTCCGCCATGAAGCGGACCGTACAACGCCGCCGCCGCACCCGCGGTGCAGACAAACGGGTCTGCCTGCGAACTTCCAATACTTCGCATGACGTTCGCACTGCAATTCTGTTCGTGGTCTGCATGGAGAATAAAGAGAATTTCCAATGCTCGCTCAAGTACAGGATTGACTTTGTACTTCTGTTCCGTCATTTTATAGAGCATGTTGAGAAAGTTGCCCGCATAACTCAATTCATTATCAGGATAGACATACGGTAAGCCGAGACGATGTCGGTAACCGTACGCGCCGATGGTCGGCATCTTTCCGATGAGACGATAAATTTGAAGTTTACGCGATTCCTCATTGAAAATATTTTTCGCATCAGGATAAAATGTAGAAAGCGCGCCCACGGTACTGACTTACATTCCCATCGGGTGTGCATCGGGATGGAATCCTTCCATGAACTTTTTGATGTTTTCATGAAGCATCGTATGAAGCGTAATGTTCTTTGTCCATTCGTCGAGTTGCTTCTTGTTCGGAAGTTCGCCGTAGAGAACTAAGTATGCGACTTCAAGATACGAGCAATGTTCAGCAAGTTGTTCAATCGGAAAGCCGCGATATTGCAGGATACCTTTGTCGCCATCAATGAACGTGATTTTACTTTTGCACGAAGCAGTGTTCATGAACGCGGGGTCGTACGTCATCATGCCAAAATCATCTGCTTTGACTTTGATTTGACGTAAGTCCATCGCCTTGATTGTCTCGTCCGTAATGGGAACAGGAAATTCTCTCCCTGTTCTGCTATCAATGATGTTGAGGTGGTCCGGCATGACAATATCTTTTGGAATATCGAATTGCTTTCCGGTTTTACTATCGGTTATTGTGAGAACGTCTGACATAAAGTTTTACCTTTCAAAAATATTTTGGGAAAATTAATTATTGATTTGTCTCCGCTCGTTTTTTCATACTGTAAACAACGACTCAATATTTATGTAAGTGTGAGCCGAAAAGTTGAGCGGAGAAAAGAACAGGTAATCTGAAACGGTTTCAGATTATTATGACAGAAGGGACAGGAAGTTCCGTTTCGTGTTATCGGATGTGTTCGGAACTTGCTAGTAATATATTCTTCTCATGTCATCCCATGAACGATGTACATGAAGTTGAATTGATGGAATCAACTAAGCAAGGAGAAA
>JACPVN010000023.1 GCA_016191715.1 Ignavibacteriota bacterium
CATCTCGATTGTTGTAATGAAACAAGAAAGCATCATCGAAGTTTTATCCAACGACCATCATTTTGAGCAGGAAGGATTTACGATTTTATTGTGAAGATTCTTCAATCAGGGGGAAGTTAAAATTCTTCAACAATTTTGTATATTTACATGTCGAATTTCAAATTACTAATCCGAAATCGGCAATTCGAAATCCCTGCCCGCCGTCATGCAAGCAGGACTTTGGCAGGCGGGTGAAATCTTTTGCCCCCGTAGCTCAGATGGATAGAGCAGCGGTTTCCTAAACCGTTTGTCGGAGGTGAAAACATGGCTTTTGTCACTCCTTTTCAATATTTCTCCTTTTAGTGGTTACTAATGTGGTTACCATGAGCCTCAATTTCATGAGGTTTATATGTTTCTCTCTAAGCGGTCTAATGGTTTGTATTACCTTTGGTTTACTAATGCTGATGGCAATAAGCAAAAGGTTTCAACAGGTTCTTCATTAAAGTCTGATGCGGTTAAGTTTCTCCGTGAGTTCAAGGAGGAAAATGTTCGTGTACGACAAACTAAAATCACGAAAACACTGAACGAATTCTTTGCTGATTATATGCAACATTCTCAAAGCATTCATACCCTGAAAACTCAACACTCGGTAAAAAATGCTTTTCGGGAACTACTCAGGATTGTGGGAGATGTCCGGCTTGATAAGATTGGCGTTCGTGAGTTGGAGCGTTTTATTGCTCAGAAGAAAACAGAAGCATCGGAATGGACGGCACGAAAGTATTACATCCATCTTGCAAGCGCGTTTCAAACGGCAATACGTTGGAACTACCTTGTTTCTAATCCGTTCAAAAAGGTTGCTAAACCGAAAACAACCGAAACCATGCCTCAATACTTTTCCAAAGATGAAATGAGGAAATTGCTTGATACCATTGAGAGGGTGGAATATCGGGAACTGTGCCTTGTTGCATTGTACACGGGTTTGAGACTTGGAGAATTGATTAACCTGCAATGGAGTGACATTGATTTCTTGAACCGGATTGTTTTAGTAAGGAGCAGAGAAGGTTTTACAACGAAAAGCCGGAAGAACAGAACAGTACCATTGAACGATATGGTTTACAACTTGTTTCTGAACATGAAAGAGAGTGCATCATCGGAACTTGTGTTTCATAGTAGGGGAAAAAGACTTTCGGAGATATGGGTTTCAAAAACTTTCAAGATGTATGTTAGGAAAGCGGGATTGAATGAACGATTGCATTTTCATAGTTTGAGACATACATTTGCAAGTTGGTTAGTGCAGGAAGGTGTTTCGCTGTACGAGGTGCAAAAGTTACTTGGACATAGTAATATCTCTGTAACCCAAGTGTATGCTCATTTACAACCGGAACGGTTACACGATACGGTGAACAAGATTTTTGTGCCGATGAACTGAGCAACGAACGAGCAAACTGTTTACAACTGTTTACAGCATATAAAAAGCGGGGGAGTATCAAGGGTTTTTTGATTGTACACTTTGCCATGACGGTATGACACCTTACAGAACGAGCGAATGATTATTTGTTTGTTTTTGTGAAGCAAGAGATATACATTTAGGGCGTGAAAGGAACAATACAAATGTCGAAAACTGCAATAGTGAACACTCGGATTGAACCAACTCTCAAGCGTGAAGTTGAAACAATCTTCCAAGAATTAGGTTTATCAACAACGCAAGCTGTAACATTATTTTTTGCTCATGTGCGAAATTACAGAGGCTTGCCGTTCGAGCTACGATTGCCAAACAAGGAAACCAGAAAAGCAATTGAGCAGGCAAGACGTGGAAATGGTGTAAAGAAGTTTCGCTCGGTTGAAGAATTAGTAAACGAACTTGAAAGTTGATGCTGACGATTGTACGAACCAACAGGTTCAAGCGTGATTACAAGTTAGCCAAGCGACGCGGCAACAATGGAGAAGAACTTCTTACCGTAATTACGTTGCTTGCAAACGGAAAAATATTGCCACCAAAGTATAAAGACCATCACCTTTGGGGAGAATATAAAGATTGCAGAGAATGTCATATTGAACCTGACTGGTTATTGATTTATTCCGTACAGGGAGATGAATTACATTTGATACGAACCGGCACACATGCCGATTTGTTTGATTGATAAGAGAATAAGATTGTAAAACACAATTTGAACTCTAACAGAAACGCCATGAACCAACAATATATTTTACCCTCTGTTTGTGTCCCTTCGGGAACGCCATTGGCGTGGCGTGTTAGCACAAGCAGAGGGATTTTTGTTTGTAGGGATTTTTGTTGTGGGGGGAATATCATGTTATATCTTTATTTAGGAAGAAGACCATGAACAGAACTATCACAACTATTACATTATTTCTCCTAATTATGCTTCTATGCTCATATGGATGTAAAAAGGAAGAACCAACCTCACCTGTAAATAAAGTGCCCATCGCACCCTCAAATCCTAATCCTCCTGATAACGGAACGGGACGACCCAATCTCATATTAAGTTGGACTTGTAATGACCCGGATAGTAATCTACTAACCTATGATATATATTTCGGAACAGACAATCCACCGACAACGAAAATTTCTACAAATCATACAGTCACAAATTTACAAGTGAATGATTTAATAAAAAATACACGTTACTTTTGGAGAGTTGTTGCAAAGTACGATGACGGTCGCTCAACAAGCAGTGAAGTATGGAAATTTAGCGCAAATAATCCTCCTAATATTCCATCAAATCCTAATCCTCCTCATAACGCAATGGGGCGACCAATAAATCTTTTTTTAAGTTGGACTTGCAGCGACCTTGATAATGACCCATTGACGTACGATGTGTATTTCGGAAAAGATAATCCTCCTGCGACGAAAGTTAGTTTGGGACAAA
>JACPVN010000024.1 GCA_016191715.1 Ignavibacteriota bacterium
ATACTTCAAGGGGTTCTTGATTTGTACAAAGATGATAATCAAGCAGAAATGAAACTTGAACAGAGAGAACGACTTGTCAAATCGTTTTCCTGTAAAGCCGCAATTCGGGCAGGCGATCCATTGAGTGAAGTCGAAATGCGTTCACTCCTCGATCAATTATTTGTCACACAAATTCCATATGTATGTCCCCATGGCAGGCCGACGATTATTCGACTTTCACTTCCAGAGTTGGATAAAAGATTCAGAAGAATTTCCTGAACGATGCACGATGTGAGATATGGGATATTGGTAATTTCCTAAACTCCGAACCTAAATCTCATATTTCAAATCCCATATCAAGCGCTTATCCCTTAAACATCACAAGATAAGACAAATCTTTTATACCGATGGTCTCGACTGAGTAGAACGGTTCTCCGTACTTCACACCGATTTTTGAACCATAATATCTCATTCGTGTCTCCATAAAATCAAGAAAAGACTTTTGACTGAGAAAAGTTTCCGGCTCAGATGAATCCGGATTGTAGAACTGAGATTTGTGCGATTTGATTGCTGCAACACGAAGTTCATACACATCTGTGATATCAACAATGAAACTTGGCTCAAACTCATACTTTTGCATGAAATGAAAAAAGTTATTCGGACGCCACGACTGTTGATATTTTCCATTGAGTTTTGTTTTTATCTTTGCCAGGCCTGAATAGAACCACGCTTCACGACAAAGTTGATGTGAATGGACATGGTCAGGATGGCGCTCGTGCCAGTGCGGAATTAGAATAATCTTAGGACGGTATTTCCTATAAAGTTCAATAACTTTCAGACGATTCTTTTCATTGACGTCGAATCTTCCATCGGGTAAATTCAGATTTTCTCGAACAGTGACACCAAGAATTTTTGCCGCGTCAATTGCTTCTTTTGCCCGGATACGTGCTGTTCCACGTGTTCCAGTTTCTCCGCGTGTTAAGTCGGCGATACCGACCTTGTAACCAAGTTTCACACATTTTGCAACAGTTCCCCCGCAGGAGAGTTCGACATCATCGGGGTGCGCGCCGATTGCGAGTATGTCAAGATGAGTCATATGCTATCCTATTAATTTATCATGAAAATCGGAGACAATATACTGCACTCGCTTGCAATAAAAAAGAGATAACAGTTTTCTGTCATGAGTTTTCTGTTTCCTGTATTAGGTCTTAGAGTTCATTGAAAAATTCGTTGTCCTATCTCTTGTACCTTTATCCTGAAACCGGTACAAGAAATTCGGAACCTGTAACCAAAATCTTCAATCGTAAATAGTCTATCGTCAATATTTCTTTGGTTCTCACTTCAGCAATGGATATATTTGCACTGCATGAACAATCATATTCTATCAGTTGGTGAACTTACCCGACGCATTAAAAGCGTGCTTGAGACCGATTTCTCGAATGTTTCAATTAGCGGAGAGATATCGAATTTCAAGCGTCATTCGTCGGGACATTTATATTTCACGTTGAAAGACGAAGACGCCCAGATTTCAGCAGTCGTGTGGCGTGGTCGGGCGGCAAACTTATTTTTCTCACCGCAAGATGGAATGAAAGTTATTGCGCGTGGAAGTATCACCGTTTATGAACCTCGTGGAAATTATCAAATAGATTGCATCTCCTTACAACCGCTCGGAATTGGTGAACTGCAACTTGCATTCGAGAAACTCAAACAAAAACTTGCCTCCGAAGGATTATTCGAGCATGAGAATAAGAAACCAATTCCACAATATCCGGAGAGAATCGGAATTGTAACTTCGCCAACCGGCGCGGCGCTTCAAGATATGCTCAATATTATTTCGAGAAGATTTCCGTCCGTGGAAGTAATTTTATATCCGGTGAATGTTCAAGGGACAGGTGCGGCAGAAGAAATAGCAGAAGCGATTCACAACTTCAACAAGTTTGGTGAGATTGATGTCATGATTATCGGGCGCGGCGGTGGTTCGCTGGAAGATTTGTGGGCATTTAATGAAGAGGTTGTTGCGAGAGCAGTCTTTGCATCGAAAATTCCGGTAGTCAGTGCAATAGGGCATGAGATTGATTTTACAATTGCAGATTTTGTCGCCGACTTACGTGCGCCGACTCCTTCTGCCGCGGCGGAACTTGTTGTCCCGAACAAAAACGAAGTAGCAGAGAATATCATCAACTATTATTATTCGCTTGAACAATATCTCGGCTATACTATTCAGTCGCATCTGGAAACAATCGAATCATTACTCAAGAGTTATGCTTTCAACCGTCCATTAGACTTATTGCGTCAGTATTCCCAACGCTCCGACGAATTAGGCAATTCACTTGAGCGAACTATTTCACATCGCTTTACGTTTGTTCAACAGCATCTTGATTCGCTTCATCATCGTCTCGCTTCGGTTGACCCGCACCAGGTCTTAAAGCGCGGGTATGTGATGGTTCATAAAAATGGAAAAGTTATCAGTACTGTATCTGCTCTCCTTACAAATGATGAGGTTGAGATGCAGTTTCATGACGGAAAAAGGAATGTAACAGTTAGTCAATAGTCATTTGTCATTTGTTAGTAGTAAAACGTGAGTAAAACACCGAAAGAAAAAAAAGATACTTTTGAATATTCCTTGAGACGATTGGAAGAAATTGTTGAGTCGTTGGAAGAAGGGAGTGTTCCATTAGACGATGCACTGAAACTATATGAAGAAGGAATATCAATCTCGAAACAATGTATCGAGAAATTAAACTCAGCAGAATTGAAGTTGAAACGATTGAGCAAAGATGCAAAAGGAAATTTTGAACTGTTTACTGAAGGAACAAATGAATGATATCAGATAATCCCTATAAATATTTGAACGAAATAAACCTGCCGGAAGACTTACGCAGGTTCAGCGTGTCTGAGTTGAAATCGGTTTGCACGGACGTGCGTGATTTCATGATTGACACAATTTCCAAAGTCGGCGGACATTTAGGCGCAGGGCTTGGCGCTGTGGAACTTGCGGTTGCCTTGCATTATGTTCTCGAAACTCCAAAAGATAAACTAATTTGGGATACAGGACATCAGGCATATCCACATAAAATTCTGACGGGAAGGAAAGACAGATTTCACACGATTCGGCAATTGCACGGCTTGAGCGGATTCTTGAAACGGGACGAAAGCGAATATGATGTATTCGGTGCGGGACATGCAAGTACATCAATCTCTGCCGCACTCGGAATTGCAACAGCACGTGATTTTGCAAACGAGAATTACAAAGTCGTTGCCATCATCGGAGACGGCGCGATGACCGGAGGAATGGCGTATGAAGCGATGAACAACGCCGGGCTCCTGAAAAAAGATTTGATTGTGGTGTTGAACGATAATCAGATGGGTTCGCTCTCTTCTATAAATCCGAGTATCTGGACATTTCATGATTACTTCAATGAGATGCTGACACATCCTGCATACAATAAATTCAAAGCAAGTGTTTGGGATTTGACAGGGAAATTGGATGCACTCGGTGACAGGTTACGGTCAGTTGCGCAGAAAGTTGAACGAGGGGTGAAGGCGATTGTCACTCCCGGAATGTTGTTTGAAGCGCTCGGTTTCAGATATTTCGGTCCGGTGAACGGACACAACATCGTGAAGTTGGTGGAGATATTTCAGCATGTGAAAGATTTGCATGGTCCGATTTTCATTCATGTGTTAAGTGAGAAGGGAAAAGGGTACGGACCCGCAGAGGTGGATGCAACACGTTTGCATGGTGTTAATCCGTTTGACAAAGTTACAGGGAAATCACCCAGGAAAGAGGGCGAACTTCCACAATTCACTACTGTGTTTGGCAAATCGTTGGTTGATGTTTGTAAGACGAATCCGAAAGTTGTTGGTATCACGGCGGCAATGGCAGACGGAACAGGTTTGACAATCCTACAACGAGAATTGCCGGAACGATTTTTCGATGTCGGCATTGCAGAGCAACATGCAGTAACGTTTGCGGCAGGGATGGCGACGGAAGGATACATTCCGGTCGTTGCAATTTATTCGACATTTCTCCAACGAGCATTTGACCAAATCGTGCATGATGTTTCGCTTCAACATTTGCACGTAGTGTTCGTGATGGATAGAGGCGGATTGGTTGGCTCTGATGGTCCGACTCATCATGGCGTGCTCGATTTTACATACTTACGTTGCATTCAGGATATGGTCATCATGGCACCGAAAGATGAAAACGAAATGCGAGACATGTTACACACGGCAATTGAGTACAAAGGACCGATTGCGATGCGTTACCCGCGCGGAACGGTCTATGGAGTTTCGCTCAAACAACATTTCGATAGATTGGCAATCGGTAAAGGTGAAATTCTTCGTTCGGGAAAAGATATTGCAATTCTTGCTATTGGAAATATGGTCTATCCTTCAATTAAGGCGGCGCAACAACTTTCAAAAGAAGGGATCGAAGCGGAAGTTGTGAACATGCGTTTCGTAAAGCCAATTGATGGCGCACTCATTGAGGAAATCTCTCATCGTTTCAAATATATTGTAACGGTTGAAGACCATGTTATTTCAAGCGGCTTCGGAGGCGCAGTGTTGGAGTGCATGTGTCAACGGAACATAGTCGGTGTCCATGTAAAAGTCCATGGTTTGCCGAATGATTTTGTTGAGCATGGAACACCGGCAGAACTTCACACAATGCTTCTTCTCGATGCAGAAGGAATAGCATCGGTAACGAAAGAGTTTTTACAAACACAAAACGCATTACCTTCATTACAAAATCAATACAGATAAAAACTTATGGAGAAAGTACGAATAGGGCTTGTCGGATTGGGATGGGTTGCACAGATTTTTCATCTCCCGATACTTACACAAATGGACGACGTGGAAGTTCTCGCCGTGTGCGATAAAGATAAATCCCGCGCTAAACTTATTGCAGAAAAATTTAATATCAAACGATGGTACAATGATTATCAGGAAATGCTGAAAGTCGAAGACCTTCATGCGGTGGATATTTGCACCAGCACGGATGCACATCTTCCTGTAGCAGTTGCTTCGATGCAGGCGGGGAAAGATGTGTTTGTTGAAAAGCCGATTGCGAGACATTATGATGAAGCGGTGAAGATGGCAGAGGCGGCGAAGGAGTACAAACGAAAGTTGATGGTAGGCATGAATAATCGCTTTCGACCCGATACGATGATTCTGAAAAGTTTTATTGAAGGGGGCGAACTTGGAAAAGTGTATTACGTGAAAGCCGGTTGGTTGAAAAAACTTACCGCAGACCGCGCTTGGCTGACGAAAAAAGAAAAAGCCGGCGGCGGAGTATTTCTTGATTTAGGAATTGTCTTGCTTGATATGTCGTTGTGGATGCTTGGATTTCCTGCGGTGCAGAGAGTGAACGCGAAAATGTATCGCCACGAAACGAAAAGTGTAGAAGATACTTGCCTCGGCTTTCTTGAGATGAAATACGGCGTCTCCGTTTTCTTTGAAGCGAGTTGGACGTTTCAATCGGAACAAGATTTTTTTTATTGTGAGTTCTTTGGTTCGGAAGGAAGCGCAACAATCAATCCGCTGAGGATTCATAAGAAACTTCACGGCAATTTGGTGAATGTTACTCCCGTAAAAGCAGATTCGCCGCAACATCTTTACAAGAAAAGTTATGAGAACGAGTTCAAACATTTTGTTGGTGCGGTTCATGGATTTCATCCGATTATTTCTTCCGGTGAAGAAGCCGTACAACGCATGAAAGTTGTGGATGCGTTGTATAAGTCGGCGGCGAAAGGGAAAGAAGTTGTGTTACGTTAATTGTTATCAGTTATCTGTTACTCGTTGAGGATTTAATAACTCATCCTCTTCCCCCTTCTCTTAAAAAGAGAAGGGGAATTAATTAAATGAAAAACTTTGATATTAAATACATAAAACAATGCTTGACGCTTGCACGGAAGGGAGCCGGGAGCGTCAGTCCGAATCCGATGGTTGGATGTGTGATTGTAAAGAACGGGAAGGTGATTGGAACAGGGTATCATCAAAAATTCGGTGAGCCACACGCGGAAGTTCATGCAATCAATAGCGCGAAGGAATCTGTGAACGGGGCGACGGTGTATGTGAACTTGGAACCATGTAATTATTTCGGCAAAACGCCGCCGTGTACAAAACTGCTTATCAAATCAAAAATCAAACGTGTTGTTGTAGGAATGTTAGACCCGAACCTGAAAGTGAGCGGCAAAGGAATCAATCAACTTCAAAAAGCAGGCATTGAAGTTATTGCCGGTGTATTGGAGGATGAAGCAAAGAAGTTGAATGAAGCATTTACGAAATACATTCAAACAAACAGACCGTTTGTCACGTTGAAAATTGCTCAGACGCTTGATGGAAAAATTGCTGACAAAAACAGGAAGTCGCAGTGGATAACCGGAGCGGCGTCGCTCAAATATGTTCATCAATTGCGGGTGGAAAACGATGCCGTACTTGTCGGCGCGGGGACAATTAAAGCGGATGATTCGTTGTTGACTGTCCGGGAAGTTGAGGGAAGAAATCCAATCCGAATAATTATTGACGGTAACTTTAATGTTTCTGAGGATGCAAGAATTTTTCATGACTC
>JACPVN010000007.1 GCA_016191715.1 Ignavibacteriota bacterium
ATTAATTCCTGAGAATGATGTGAAAACTTTGAAAACTTTCAAGCATTTACGCGAGAGAACATTCCAAGCTAATTTAGCAATCGGGTCAACTGTGAAAGCATCGAACGTGCGTGGAAATGAAGTACAGTTTAGCGTTGAGAATTTCATTGACGAGAATAATGAAACGTACTGGGCAACGGATGATTCGGTAATTTCTGCTTCAGTCGAGTTAATACTCAATGATACTATAAGTTTTAATTGCTTGATGTTGCAAGAGTACATTGCACTTGGTCAGCGAATCGAATCGTTCATCATTGAACAATGGAAGAAAGATACCTGGTTACCGTTGATTGAAGGAACAACTATCGGGCACAAAAGGATACTTATTTTTCCTGAAGTCATAACAAACAAAATTCGATTAACAATTAGTAAGGCGCGGGCGTGTCCGTTGATTTCACACATTGGCTTGTATCAGACTCCGATTATGGTTTCAGAAAAATGATGGGAGAATTATCCAATCCGACTACTTGGACGTATCCAATATACCAATCTCCAATTTATAGTTGTTTACTATAGGCTCGATAAATTGCCTTTGCCCGTTGTAGAATACTGTCCATGCAGGATCAGTTCCGTCCTTAATTCTTCCATTTTTATCTTGCTTACCTTTGTTCCATACAGAAACTACCCACCTATTATTCTTCGACAAAAATTCTCTTTTTAGATTCATCTCAAACCTTGTCATTCGATCGTGAACAGGATTTAGTACAATGCTTACTTTCTTGGGGATAGCATTTTCAAAGCCATAAATATCCTGTATCTCTTTATCATTTTTTGAATATCTAACACCGTTAGATTCACCACAAAGTAAAACGAAACAGTTTCCTATCATTCTTTTAGGCATTTCATAGGTAACAAAACTGGAAATATCGTTTTCATTCATACCAGTTAATGTTGCAAACCGCTGATGCAATACGTATTCTTTCCATATGTTCAATTCCTTATAATACACAACAAATCGCTTTACATCTCTATCGTAGCCATCTATAAATTCTTCTATAAACAATGCCTTGATATTTTTCAATTCAGAGAATGCATCTACAAGACTATAATCCTTTCGTGGAATCATAGTGTATAAAGAAAAAAGAATTGCATCACAACCTTTTTCGTCAAGCAACTGTAATATTTTGGGCAGTGAAAAACTAAAATCTCTGTACCCATTCTCGTACTTATGTCTATAATCACGAGAGACAATTCCGAGTTTTGTTATTTGCAAATTTAGTGGTGTATGGAAATTCGACATAGATATTTTCTCTTTGTAGACAATTATTTCAGTAATCGAATTTTAGTATAATATTCAAATAGTTTCATTTAGCAAAACCCAATGCAAGCTCATGAAACACATCAACATCTTTCTTATTGGTAGGGTCTAACGAACACCACACCTGAAATCCCAATGGAATGCGTATAGTGAGATTGACGTCGTTGTATAGCTTCGGCAAGAAATCACGCAGAGTATCATACCATGCTCGTTGTTCGTCTCTGTATTTTGGATCATTATCTACACTTTTAATATTTTGACATGTTCTCGAGTACCAATCTAAATCATATCCAACACTTAATGATGGAGGATAATTTTTAATTGAAAGGTATCTTGGATATGTAAAATGTTGAGTCTCATCTGTTTCAACAATATATTTTTTTTGAGGTATGTATAGGTCACATCTTTGCAGAGATTTCGATTTAGCAAAGTCATTATAATTACGAAAACGAACAAGACAAGTATGTATTTTTGAAAGGGAATCAAATATTTCCAAATTATAATAATCTTCAATCCTTGTAGAGATCCCATTTGCCTTATATTTGAATTGTATTTCTCCAAATATTTTTTGTAACATACTGTAAACAATGCTCTTGCATTTGTAGCATCTTGAATCATGTTTTCGCGTTATATCCATACTTTTTTACCTATCTTTTGTTAGCTACCAGAAAGAAAATTGCCACTCACTTCTTCACATCAAATACCACCGAATGTTTGACTTTCTTCTATAATGACATTATAAAGTGAGTAGCAATTAGTTATTCAATCCTTCACTATAAACTTCAGCCATCCTCGCGTGTCATTCCCGTTGTGAACAACATCGAAGAATTGTCGCTGAACTTCTTTGGTGATAGGCCCGGGTTTTCCTTCGCCGACAGCAAATCCGTCAACGGAACGAATCGGTGTAATTTCTGCCGCCGTTCCGGTGAAGAATATTTCGTCAGCGATGTGCAGAAGTTCGCGGGCGACCGGTGCTTCAATAACCCGGTAGCCGCTGTTTCGCAATAATGTCATCACGGAAGAACGAGTGACGCCGGGTAAAATGCTTGACGTAAGAGGCGGTGTAAGAACGTCTCCGTTCTTGACAAGAAAAATATTTTCACCACTTCCTTCGCTGACAAAGCCCTGCACATCCAAGGCGATTCCTTCAACAAAACCGCGTTTGACCGCTTCAACTTTGATAAGTGATGCGTTGAGATAATTTCCACCCGCTTTTGCAATCGTCGGCATCGTGTTTGGCGCGGGGCGCGCCCACGAGGAGACACAGACATCAATTCCGTTATTCAGCGCTTCGCCGCCGAGATACGTTCCCCATTCCCAGACCGCAATCGTTACGTCAACAGGATTGTTGAGCGGGTTTACACCAACATCGCCATAGCCGCGATAGACAATCGGGCGGATGTAACAGGCGGGAAGTTTGTTGGCTACTATTGTTTGAATGATTGCTTCTTCTAATTGTTGTTTGGTGTAAGGAATTTCCGCGTGATAAATTTTACACGAATCATACAACCGTTCGAGATGTTTTTCGAGACGGAAAATTGCTGAACCTTTCTTCGTGTCGTAACAGCGGATTCCCTCAAACCAACTGGAACCATAGTGAATTACATGCGAGAGAATATGTATCTTCGCATCGGTCCAGTTGACGAGCGTTCCATTCATCCAGATTTTTTCTACAGGTTTTACAGGCATACGTTTTTCTTTCTAAGTTAGAGTTGTTGTTCATAGATGCGATACGTCTTATAGCATCTGGCGTTCATCAGTTCTGCGGCGCGGTTCATCATCACGTTATCTTCCAGTACCCAACTTGCTTCACCGTAATCGTAACCTAAATTCTTCGCTCGTTTTGCAGTTTCATAAAACAACACCGCTGCTGCGCCTGTTTTCAAATATTCAGGCACTACGCCAAGCACGATAATCCGAACTGTGTTAATCAACTTTTTGTAACGAAATAAACAATACAAACCCGGCAACAAATAACCGCGTTTGTTTTTTTTTAATGGAGTGTTCAAATCGGGGAGCGACAACGCAAACCCGATTGGCTCGCCTTTGTACTCGGCGATAATTACTAATTCCGGCTCAATGACCGGTTTCAAATCCTTAGCAAGCGCGTCAAACTCTTCGTCGGTCATCGGCACTGCGCCCCAGTTGTATTGCCATGCTTTATTGTAGAGCGTTTTTAATTTTCGTACTTCGTTTTCAAACTCTTTCATGTTGATGCTTCGAAACGTCATCCCGACTTTTTGTAGCACCAGATTATTTACGCGCTCAAGTTTTTCCGTATAGACTGTTTTCTGTGAAAGCAGATACGCGTATAAATCTTTTGACTTCTTGAATCCCGCACTCTCAAGGAGTTGTGGATAATATTCCGGATTATACGGCATCAACACAACAGGCGGCAACATGAAACCATCAATCAATAATCCATACTCATCATTCACCGAAGGACTTGCCGGACCGCGCACCGCAGTTACGCCCCGTTCCTTCAACCATGACTTCGCTCTCTTCACCAATTCATCAACAACTTCCTGCTCGTTAAATGATTCAAAGAATCCGAAGAAACCGATATTCTCGTTATGTTCTTTGTTATGATTATGATTGATGATAGCGGCGATTCGTCCCACGACTTCATCGTTTCTTCGTGCGATAAAAAATTCCGCCTCAGCATGTTTGTAGAACGGATTCTTATCCTTGTCCATCAACTTTCTTCTGTCCATAAGGAGCGGCGGCACCCAGAATTCATTTCGCTCGTAGATTTTCCAGGCGAAGCGGATAAATTCTTCCCGCTCTTTTTTTGTACAAACCGGTTGAATGGAAATTGAACTCATCACAAGAAAAGAACGATGATTGAATGATACATTGGTACAGTAAAGCAGGTGGCATGAGAGAGGTGCATAGTCAATCTCTCTGTCACGGAATCAACCCCAATTTTTTTCCAACAATGCCAAACAGTTCTAAGATACGGTCGAGATGCTCGTCTTCATGCGTTGCCATGTAACTTGTCCGCATCATTTGCAAGCCCTGCGGCACTCCGGGGCTGATGAACGCGTTGACAAACACGCCATTGTCATACAATTCTCTCCAGAATTTAAATGCGAGCATATCATCGCCAACGATGACAGGAACAATTGCCGTTTTACTTTCGATAATTTTGAAGCCAAGTTGCTTGAATCCGTTGCGCATTTTGTTTGCGTTGTAGATGAGTTTATCAATACGTTGTGGTTCTGCTTCGAGAATATCGAGCGCGGCAAGAGCGGCGGCAACTGAAGCAGGAGTCGGACTTGCGCTAAAGATAAGTGCCGGCGAAGTATGTTTGATAAAATTTATTACTCGTTCCGTCCCGACAACAAATCCGCCCAGCGAAGCAAACGTTTTACTAAACGTTCCCATCGTCATGTCAACTTCTTTTTCCAGACCGAAATAACTTGCTGTTCCGCGTCCACCTTTTCCAATCACGCCGACTGAATGAGCATCGTCCACAAGAATGCGTGCATTGTATTTTTTAGAAATCTCGACAAGCCGCGGTAATTCGACAATATCACCGGTCGTACTAAACACACCATCCGTCACAACTAACTTTCCTGCGTGAGCAGGCAAGCGGAAAATCTGCCGTTCCAAATCGTTCATGTCATTATGTTTGAAACGTATGACTTCCGCAAACATTCCCTTCGCCATCAATGTGCCGGCAACGATGCATGCGTGATTATCTTTGTCAGTAAGGATGTATTCACCGCGCTGTGCAAGTGTCGGAATAATTCCCTGCGCCGTTTGGTAACCGGTGCTGAACAACAAACACGCTTCCGCACCCATGTACTTTGCAAGACGCGCTTCGAGTTCGTTGTGCAGGTCGAGCGTTCCCGTCAAGTATCGTGAACCGGAACACCCTGTCCCGTATTTTTCCACTGCCTTTAGCGCCGCTTCTTTTACTTTCGGGTGCGCAGTCAATCCCAAATAATTATTCGAGCCAGCCATGATAACTTTCCGACCCTCGATTTGAACTACAGGACCTTCATTCTCTTCGATGGCCCGGAAGTAAGGATAAAAACCGGCGGCTTTTATTTCATCGGCGCGGGTAAAATCCCAGCACTTCTGAAAAAGGTCAACGGGTTGTTTTTGTTGTTCTGTGATTGGTCCTTGAGTTTCGGAAACAGGTTGTGACATAATGAAAATTGATTAGTGCGACGTAGCTCGATGAACGATTTCCTTGAAAAACGACTCACCTTCTCTGAAAAAAGAGAGGATTGTGTGGAATATTTTTTTTGAATATACTCCAATATCCCTTAAAAAACAATCAGTTGTTCAACCACCCAAACTATTTGAAATCAGAAAATAAATGAAAGTTTTCATCACCGGAGCCACAGGTTTTATTGGCAGTCATCTTGCAGAATCGCTTCACACGAAGGGCTACCAATTGCGTTGCCTGATTCGGAAAACGTCGTCGCTTGAGTACCTCAAGCATCTTCCCGTCGAATATGTCTATGGAGAGTTGTTTGATGATGGCGCATTGCAAACCGCAGTCGCTGATGTTGAGTACGTTTACCATCTCGCCGGAATCACGAAAGCGAAAACGAAAGAAGAATATTTTCGCGGCAATTATCTTGCAACCAAGAATCTTCTTCAAGCAGTTTTGAAATTCAACCCTACTCTGAAACGATTTGTTCACATAAGCAGTCAAGCCGCCGTTGGACCAAGTTTGAACGGAAAAGCAGTTGACGAACAAACTCCGTTTCATCCTATCACGACCTACGGTATCAGTAAAATGGAAGCGGAGAAAGAATGTTTACAACTCCTCGATAAACTTCCGATTACGATTACCCGTCCGCCTGCTGTCTATGGTCCCCGAGACAAAGACGTGTTTGAATTTTTCAACACGATGAACAAGGGCTTGCAACCGATGATTGGCTTTGGGAAAAAATATGTCAGTTTGGTTCATGTGAAAAGTTTAGTTGATGGAATCATCCTTGCAGGCGAACACCCAAGCGGAGTCGGACAAACGTATTTCATCTCCAGCGAACGGTTTTATCATTGGAAAGAAATCGGAGAACTGACGGCACGCATCATGCAGAAAAAAGTTCTCCGCTTGAAAATCCCTGAAGCAAGTGTCTATATCATCGGCTTCTTTGCCGAAATCTTTTCCAAGTTCAGTTCCAAGCCGGCATTGCTCAATCTTGAAAAAGTAAAAGACATTATTCAGGATGCGTGGACTTGCGAAATCTCAAAAGCGAAGAAAGAAATTGGTTACCGTGAAACCATTGGTTTAGAAGAAGGAATTCGAGGAACTGTTGAGTGGTACATGAAAAACGGTTGGCTGAAGTGATTTTTGATTTTGATAGCAGGGAACAATTTCGTATCTTAGCACTGTAATTTTGATCGCGGGGTGGAGCAATTGGTAGCTCGTTGGGCTCATAACCCAAAGGCTGCAGGTTCAAGTCCTGCCCCCGCTACTATGGGCACTTACAGTTAATCTTGTAAGTGCCTTTTTTTATAACATCGCTCGTAACCTCTAAACAATTTTTTCATCCCTTTCAAG
>JACPVN010000008.1 GCA_016191715.1 Ignavibacteriota bacterium
CAATCATCACCTGCGTTTTTGCCGCGACGATGGACTTGAGCGTGCTTTTCGCCGCTTCGACCTCAGCAAGTTTTAGCTTGATTGCATCGAAGTGGGTTTGCACCTGCGTAAGTTGTCCGCCCGAAAGACCGAACGTTGCCGCGTAGTTGGGAAGTTTCGTATTGAAATTTTCCAACCAGAGCAACACCCGTGCATCCACATTGGGATAATAATCACGCGTTGCCATAATCTTTCACCTCCTTTCAAGGCTTGATGATACATGAATGATATGCGATGTGGGATTGTTGCCCGCCGTAGGCGGGTGAACGATTTGAGAAAATCTCAATCCCACACCGTGATTTATTATTACTACTCACAACTCACGAATTAACGAATTAACCAATTAACTAATCACCAATCACCAATGAACGAATCACTACTTCGCGAGAAGCCCCGCTGTACGGGATTATTATCAAATTGACTAACGTCATTTTGCTAATAACATTTTCTTCACATCGGTGAACGTTTCACCACCTCCTGCAACAGGAGCCGCCGTCAGCCGGTAGAAATACACGCCGCTGGGAAGGGACGAAGCATCCCATTCAACAGACTTATTTCCGGCTTCTTCCAAACCATCAGCCAGCGTAGTAACTTCTTGACCCAGCATGTTGAACACTTTCAACATGACATAGGCATGTTGTGGTAACTGGTAATGAATGAAGGTTACCGGATTGAAAGGATTGGGATAAGCATCGTAAAGAACGAACTCCTCTACAGTATTATCCACATCTGATTCAAACTCAGAAGGATTTATCGGCAAGGTTGAGGATGGGCGAGCACTCACCATTGTTGCCATGCGCACAATATAACTTTCCCAAGGATGTTCGCGTGACATGTGAAAAGCCAATGTGTTTTTGGTTATTCGTGTTCCTTGGGATGCTTTTGTTTGTTGATTTCCGACCATATCAATATCAAGCATAGCGCTATAGAAGGGGAATACACTTGCGAATGTAGGAGTCTTCCACTGTTCCTGAACACAGCAACTACCCTGTAGGTTTAAGTTTACCTGTTCACAGGTAGGAATTATGGTTTTTCTGACATTTACCAGCGTATCCTTTACGCCAAGAAGCTCACCATCGGTTTTTTGGATAGAGACTCTTTCTCTTTGCATCAACTGAGAGGGTTTTGACTTATTGAAACTAATTTTACCTTCATCAAAGGGACCTTCCGTCACTATCATCCTGTCAGCCAAAATGGATGACTTATTTCCTGGTGAAGAAAATAAACCATTTGATTCTAAGAACAGGTCTGATTGGTAACAAACCGTATCAAGTGCGTCTACGTTTGAAGTTGGCTGAAAAGCCAGAATCGTCATTGGCCCTTGCCCCATTCTGGCTGCCCACACCTGATAGGGCATTGATGATTGTCGGGTTGGCTTTGTCTTATATAAGGGACGTATAGCTGTGAAAGAAAAAGTATCGTGTGCGATAGTCCATCTATCAGCATAACTTCCAGAGACAGGCATTCGATAGATGTAGTCTGCGGTATCTCCCTTTGCTGCAATCCAAACCATGCTGTTTTCTACGTGGAAGGCTTGAACATATCCACCGCCTTCAGGCAGTATAAATATTCTCCCAGAAAGTGATGAGGAAATGGAGGGTTTGAACGCAAAAATACGATTATCAGGAGATTGCGGAGAAGAAGATACCCACAACTCCCCTTTGAACTCTTTATCGTTATGCCATTGAATATCCCACGGCTTAACATAAAAAGGACTTTGGTATGTAAAATAACTATAGAGAAATGTTTTTCCCCGTTTTGGTTTATTCTCCACGAGTGTTCGAATAGAGTACAGTTCCGGATCTGTAAACCACACATTGAAATTATATTTCCCAATTCGAAATGGTTTCTCTGCATAAGTGATTTTGAATGGCGTAGGAAATGGAGGATATCCTTCAGCCAAAGGACGGAGGTCATTTTCAATCAACACACCCACAGCCGAATTACACGACACAATTTTTTCAGGCGTCGTCAGTTTTCCAATGATAGAACCATCATATTCTGTGAACCAAACTTCCCGTGGAACTGCATTGGCTTTTGTTGAAGTTATTCCTTGAATATTTGGATAACCATTAGTGGGGGGAATTAGCCAGCGCGCGATGCTTGCAGTGTCAGGCGAGATAGAAGTTTCCGGCGGGCAGTAATAACCGAAAGTAATTTGCGTATTTAGGGTGCGGGTTCCCGCTGCGGGAATCCACAAGTCTTGCCATTCAAGGGCTGCACCATTATCCGTACAAACTTGTGTAGCCGTGTTTGATAAATGTCCGGTTGCAATTTCTTGCCACATGGTTCCATACAAACCAGCAAAGTACCGTTGTGACGGAGTTTCAGGAATCAGGGCAGTTCTATATCTTTGATTATTACAATCTTCGCCCCCAACAATTGTTCCGCTTTGATAAGGAAGCCCTTCATCAAGTCCAGCAAGAAAATAATCTCCTGCTAAGAACACATTTATGCTTTTTCCGCCACCCTCGAAATTTTTATTTGTAAATTTCATAGATAGCCCGAAATAATCTTTTCCATCAATGTAGCTCACCTCTACAAGAACATGAAGAGCTGTCAGATTATCATAAATATCCACTGTTACTATGTATGGATTGCTCTGACTTCCGTTACCAGATAAAGCGCTAAGTGTACGCCAGCCAGATCGTGTCCCCCAAGGAATATAATTTACCAAATTAAATGTTGCGGTTAGAGGATGGCTGCGGAAATCCGGAGCAAACAATGAATCATCCCTCACCAGAATGCCCATGTCTCCGGTTTCTGATGAAGTAGTAGGGTATATTTGGCCTTGCCCCGGTAATCCAGAATGGAAAACTTGAAACGACATATCTTCGCCTACATGAATACGAAGAGGATTACCATGTATGATAGTATATGCTACCGGCCGGGCGGAAGTTGTTCGATGTGTAATTGTCTTTAATTCTGATTTATCGCGTTGAGTTGAATATAGTTGTTCAAGAAAAAGTATTTGTATTGTTGCAAATGTAAGAATAAGAAATAATGTTCTGAAGTGTGACATAATTTTTTTCCTTTATAATGAATTGTTGAAGTAATTATAAGCAAAAGCGAATGCTTTAACTGTGTAATGTGATAATCGTATTTCTCCAGCATTCTCCATCCCGTCATCTCGAAATGACGGGATGGTCAAGTTGATAACGGAGTGTCGGACATAGAGAGAGGAGATTCTCGTCATCCCTTTACACTCCACAGATTTCCCTAACCCACTCATCAACTTCATAGTTTGCTGGACCAGATATATTGTGTTTAACAGGTTACCTTACGAGCGCCATTTTATGCAACGAAGTAAATGTTTGGGTTTGACTTTCATCATTCCCATCTATCGTCTCGGCGGTCAGTCGGTAATAGTACACACCCGAAGACAATGTCCCTGCATCAAAGTTGATTTGATGGGAACCGGCTTCAAAGTTTTCACTATTGAGAAGTATCGCTACTTCCTGACCAAGTAAATTATAGACGTTCAGTTTCACAACGGATGGCTCTGGTAAATCGAACCTGATTATCGTTGATGGGTTGAAAGGATTGGGATAGTTCTCATAGAGTGCAAACACTGTTGGGGTTTCAGAAAGCGATTGAGTTTCTTCTCCGACCGATTCTTCTGTATCAATTGACGATAGTGTAACCGATGGCGCTGCAATGAGGATTCTCCCTTGCATTGGGAAGTTCACCCCGGTAATGAAAGAATCGGGCATGTTATCTTCCTCTAATTCTTGATCGTTTTCAGAAATTTCTACAGCATTTTCATGATGTTGTACTTTAACCGTTGGCGATTGTCCAAAAACGATGCTACATTCCAACGTGAACATTATTGTGAGAAAGCATATTGTATATTTCATGTTTAGGTACTCCTTTATTGATAGACTCATAAAATTAATATTTTAGTTTCACTTGTATTATTCGTGCAGAAATCATATCTACATGTTTTATTTCTTACACTCTTTTGGCACAACCCATGTCGGGTGATTGAATTCCGTCACGGCTCCACTTCCTAATTTACCATGGCGGGTTCCCACAAGGTCACGGACATCCAAACTCTTTACGTAAACGCCTCCGGTCTTCGTTATGCTCTCGCCGTCATTGAGAGGCCAGTGGTGAAGCAGATTCGTCCGCTCGAATATTTTGACATCGGCAATGTAGCCACAGAAGTAACCTGGTATTTGATTCAACTGGTCCACAAGGTCTGGGTTGGTAACGTATCCTCCGATAATTGTTTTTTTCGAGAAGTCAAGTCTATGGTCATCTCGATATGGTACTTTATTTACTATTTGAGAATTCAATTGAATTGTTTTATTACCTTTCCACTGAAGTGTTAACGATTTACCAGATTTAACAATCTCCATTTCATGCGGCTTGCAAAGTAATTCCCGTCCCCCTAATTTCACATGGAATTCGGGGTTCGTTAGATCTTCATAGCAAACCCCATAGATGAGTTTCACTTCGTCATCCTGAGTATCAGGGATATTGTCAATACCATTCTCATAAAACAGGTAAAGGTAGAACGTATTTTGTTTGTCTGTCGCAGGGTGATACGAGGTCATCAGGTAACTACCGTATTTACCCGGTTGCTCCTCATTCATATTTCGTGATGCAAGGAAGAACGAGAGTTTGATGCTGTAATCTAAAACTAGCTGGGGAGGATTCATCCCACCATCCAGGGTGA